>CAZMKX010000456.1:0-3834 GCA_964566375.1 uncultured Myxococcales bacterium | reverse complement strand
GAAGCGTGTGAGCTCCTGTTCCGTGGCCCCGGTCAGCTCGTGGTCGAGGTAGCGCACCTCGCCGCTCGTCGGGACGTCGAGCCCGCCCAGGATGTTCAGGAGCGTCGACTTCCCGCTCCCGGACGCTCCGAGCAGGACGACGAGCTCGGCCGCATACAGATCGAGATCGACCCCGCGCAGCGCATACACCTCCACGTCGCCCATGCGATAGACCTTGGAGACGCCTGCGACGTGAAAGACGGTTTGGCGCTCAGCCGCGGGCTGCATGCACCCCCCTGCTCGTCTGCGCCCGACGGCCGCGAAACAGCGCGCCTGCTGCCAGCGGCAGGCAGGCGAGCATGCCCCCGGCGATCGCGATGCCCCAGTCCTCGAGGTGCAGCGGCTGGACGTGCAGCCGAGCCGCCACGGGCGCGATCTGCACCAGCGCGAAGGTGAGTGCGAGCGTGCCGGCGACGACCCAGCGCGACGCGGGCGTGCGCAGCCGGCTGAGCGCCCCGGTCACGCTCGCGCTCGCGACGCTGAGAGCGACGAGTGCCATCGCGCGCCCGTGCTCGACCTCGAGCTCCGCGCCGAGGCTGCGCACGTAGCCGAACGTCACCACCGCGGTGAGAAGCCCGCCGGCGAGCGCGATTCCGGCCCATTCGCGACGCGAGAAGAACCCGCCCGCCGAACGCCGGCGCCTGTCCACGAGCCGACCGGCCGCGGGCAGCTCCTGGAACGCGAGCAGCGCGCTCGGATGGATCAGGAGCTCGAGCCAGACGATGTGGATCGGCAGGTAGAGCAGGGGATAGCCCGCGAGCGGAATCAGCGAAGCGGTCACGACGAGCGGAATGTGGATCGTCAGCAGGTAGCGGAACGAGAGCTGCAGGTTGCGGAACAGCTGCCGGCCTTCCGCGATGGCCGACACGATCGTGGTGAAGCAGTCGTCGAGCAGCACGATCGCGGCGACCTCGCGCGCGCTGCGCGTCGCGCGCTCTCCCATCGCGATGCCGACGTCCGCCGCCTGCAGCGCGGGCACGTCGTTCACCCCGTCGCCCGTGACCGCGACGATCTCGCCCGAAGCCTGCAACGCACGCACGAGCGCGAGCTTCTGCGCCGGCAGCGCGCGCACCACGATGTCGAGCCGCGCGAGACGCGCGAGATCGGGCGTGTCGAGCAGCGCATCGAGCTCGGCCCCGGAGACGACCGAAGGAGAGTCACCGCCGAGACCGATCTCGCGCGCGACCGCCGTCGCCGTCGCGCGGTGGTCTCCCGTCACCATCACGACGTGGATGCCCGCCTCGCGGCACTGCGCGACGGCATCGGCCACGCCCTCGCGCACGGGATCCTCGAACGCGAGCAGCCCTTCGAAGCGCAGGTCCCGATCCGGCTCGCCGCCGGGCCAGCTCCCGTTCGGGATTTCCCGCGACGCGCACGCGATCAGCTTGTGGCCGTCGCTCGCGAGCGCGGAGGCGCGCTCCTCCCAAGCCGCGCGCTCGGCCGCACTCAGCGCGCAGAGCGGGAGCAGGAGCTCGGGCGCGCCCTTCGTCGCGGCGAGCAGCCGCGTTCCCTCCACGCGCACGACCACCGTCTCGCGGCGGCGATCCTCCGTGAACGGGAAGACCGCCACGACCTCCGCCGCGCGCGCCGGGGCACGAAGCGCGGCGCGGGCGCGCAGGATCGCCTCGTCGAGCGGGTCGCCGCTCTCCGCGCGTGACGCGAGTGCAGCGATCGCGGCGAGGTGCGGCTCCGACGCGTCAGCCGCCGGAATCAGATGCGCGAGCCGAAGCTCGCCGAGGGTGATGGTGCCGGTCTTGTCCGAGCAGATGCAGCTGACCCGGCCGATGTTCTCGACCGACACCGAGCGGCGTACCAGCGCCTTACGCCGCGCCAGACGGTATACGCCGACGCCGAGGAAGACGACGAAGACGACGGGGAACTCCTCGGGGAGCGCCGCGACGGCCAGCGTCAGCGCGCTCACCAGCGCGTCGACCCAGCCGAAGCCCTGGCGAAGCCGCACGACCGCCAGGATCAGGCAGAGCACGGCGGCCGCGGCGACCAGGACGCGGACCAGATTGGCGACCGCGAGCTGGAGCGGCGTCGGCGTGCGCGTGCCGAGGCGGCTGGAGCGCACGATCTCGCCGTAGAGCGTCTCGCCCCCGGTGAGCAACACCCGGAGAGAGGCCGTCCCCGTGAGCAGACGCGTGCCCGCCTGGCCCCAGTGCTCGGCGTCGATCGCGTGGGGGTGCGTGCTCGCGCGCTCGTCGGGATCGGGCGGCGCGGCGAACACGCGCTTCCGCACCGGATAGGATTCGCCGGTCAGTGCCGACTCGTCGACCTGCAGGTCGTCACCGCCGACCACGACGCCGTCGGCGGGAAACGGCTCGCCGGCCTTCACGAGCGCGAGATCGCCGGGGACGACGTCCTCGACCGGGATCTCGATCGGCGCGCCCGCGCGGACGACGACCGCGCGCGATGCGAGGCGGCTGCGCAGCCCTTGCGTCGAGGCTTGCGTGCGTCGGTGCAGCACGGCATCCATCGCGACGAGCGGGACGATCGACGCGAGCAGGGTCAGGGCCTCGGCCAGCTCGCCGAGCAGCGCATACAGGCCGCCGATCCCGACCAGGAACCAGAGCATCGGGTCCCGCGCGGTTTCGCGCGCGAGCTGCTGCCAGGCCGGCTCGGGCGACTCCAGCACGTCGTTCGGCCCGAAGCGCACCCGCCGATCGCGCGCATCAGCGAGCGACACGCCGCGGTCGGCCGGCCAGCCGAGAAAGGGTGCGCGGTCTTGCGGAACGGTGCGGCGGATCTCGCGGCTCCCCGGCGTCAGGCCTGCGCGGGAATGCTAGCGGCCTTTCGAAATCCCTGAATCGAGCCCGCGTTCGGTTCATGATGCGCGGATGAGCGACTCCCGCGCGTCCCTGCCCCTCTGGGTCAAGGCGGTCTACGGCGCGCCCTCGTTCGCGGGCGCTGCAGTGGCGATTCCGATCCTGATCCACATGCCGAAGTTCTACTCGGACGTGGTGCTCGTGCCGGTCGGCTGGATCGCGATGGCGATCGCGGTCGCGCGCGCGCTCGATGCGACCACCGATCCCGCGATCGGCTGGCTCTCCGACCGCACCGAGAGCCGGCTCGGGCGGCGCCGGCCGTGGATCGCGTTCGGCGTGCCGATCTGCGCGCTGGCGCTGGTCGCGCTCTTCAGCCCGCCGGCGACGCTCACGCCGAGCCAGGCGGGCGCGTGGTTCACCGCCACGTTCGCACTCTACTTCCTGTTCCACGCCATCTACGAGATTCCGTACCAGGGCCTGGGCTTCGAGCTCTCGGACGACTACAACGAGCGCTCCAGCCTGTTCGCCTGGCGCATGGCGTTCATCATCGTGGGAACGCTGGTCGCGTCGGTCGCGCCCGGCGTGCTCGCGAGCGCGGGCGTCGCGGATCCGCGCTCGCAGATGCACATCATCGCGATCGCGTTCGGCGCGACGCTCGTGATCCTCTTCGGCCTCCTCGTCGGCACCGTCGGCGAGCGGCGCGAGATCGACGGCCGCGTGTCGAACCCGCTCGTTCCGGGCGTGCGCCGCGCGCTGCGCAACCGGCCGTTTCGCATCCTGTTCCTGACCTTCGTCATCGGTAGCCTGCCGAGCGCGATTCCCGCGCTGATGCTGCCGTTCTACACCTCGTACGTGATCCAGCCCGAGCATCCGGAGCAGGTGCTCGGGCTGTTCCTGCTCTTGTACTTCGCGTCCGGGTTCTTTTTCCTGCCTCTCTGGGTCTGGGCCGCGACGCGCTTCGGAAAGCTCCCCGCGTGGCTCGCGTCGTTCGGGATCGGAATCTCCGCCGGCGTCGCGCTCTTCTTCG
>CAZMKX010000455.1:0-3852 GCA_964566375.1 uncultured Myxococcales bacterium | reverse complement strand
TCAGCGAGGCGACCTTCAGGTCGGTGTAGCTCTCTTCGCGGTACAGGTTGTTCGCATCGACGGACAGCTCACCGACCACGCGTCGCCCTTCGCTCATGACTGCTCCGGCTCCTGTTCAGGGTGCCGGCAGTGTACCGCGTCGCGGCGGCGACACGAGCCACCGGCCGGCGGCTGGATCCCACGTCTAGAAAAAATCTCGCTACTCTGCGCGTCGCGTCGGCAGCCGCCGGGTGAGGAACGATGCGCACTACCGGACCCTGGGACGAAGCGAGGATCGATCGGCACCTGGACGAGAGCCGCGTACCGTTGCGGCTCGCGTGCGCGGACGGCGCCGGCTGGCCCGTCGTCGTCTCGCTCTGGTACCTGCGCGACGCGGGCGCGCTCTGGTGCGCGACGCCGGCGCACTCGCGCGTCGCCCGCTGGCTGGCGCGCGAGCCGCGCTGCGGCTTCGAGGTCGCCCCGAACGAGCCGCCGTACTTCGGCGTGCGCGGGCAGGGAACGGCCGAGCTCGTCCCGGAGGAAGGCGACCGCGTCCTGCGCCGCCTGGCCGAGCGCTATCTCGGGGGTGACTCGTCGGCGTTCGCACGCTGGCTGCTGGCACGGCGCGTCGCCGAGGTCGCGATCCGGATCGTGCCTTCGCGCGTCGCGAGCTGGGACTTCAGGAAGCGAATGCGCGATGCGTGATGTGCTGGGGAGCAGGCCGTGGCAAGTCGCAGTGTGAGGTCGGATCTCTCCGTGCGCTCGGTCGTGCGGCTGACGGGGCTCTCCGAGCACGTCCTCCGTGCCTGGGAGAGCCGTCACGGTGCCGTCGTGCCGCGACGCAGCCGCGGGGGAACGCGCCGCTACAGCGCCGAGGACGTGGTGCGGCTCCGGCTTCTGGCGGCCGCGGTCGACGCCGGGCACCCGATCCGCGAGGTTGCATCGCTCGAGAACGCGGAGCTGGCCGCTCTCGTGGAGCGAACGGAATCGACCGCGACCTCGCGCCTGGACCCGCTCTTCGCGGCGCTGGATCGACTCGACGGCGCGGCGCTCGAGCGGCAGCTCGGCCTGCAGCTCTCGGCGCTCGGAGTGCGGCCGTTTCTCGAGACGATCGCGACGCCGTTCCTGCACGAGATCGGCGAACGCTGGGTGCGCGGCGAGCTCACTCCGAACGAGGAGCACGCGGCGAGCGCGGCGCTGCACGCGGTGCTCGCGCGCGCGCAGCGCCCAACGGGTGCGCCGGGCGCGAGCGGGCTCGTGCTCGCGACACCGCCGGGCGAACGGCACGAGCTGGGAATCCTGATGGTGGCGCTGTGCGCGCAGGAGCACGGCATCCGCGTGGTCTACCTGGGCTGCGATCTGCCGGTGGAGCAGATCGCGGAGGCGGCCGTTCGCGCGCGCGCGCGCGCGGTAGGCCTCGGGCTCGTCGACCTCGCGCCGGCGGCGGCCTCGCGAGAGGTCCGCGCGCTGCGGAAGCGGTTGCCGGGCGAGGTGGAGCTGTGGCTCGGCGGCCGCGGAGCCATGCGACTGGCGAGCCTGCCGGAAGGGGTCTGCGCGGTCCCGGATCTGGCCGAGCTCGACACCCGCCTGGTCATGCTGGAGGCGCCCCCGCGGCGCGAGCGGACTTGACGACTGTCTAGATAATATCTAGACAATTGCCGTGGCCGAGACGCTGTCCCCACTCCCTCAGATGGCGACCCGGTCACCCGCGCCGGAACGGGGCGCGGCTGATCCCGAGCGACCCCTCCCCTCCTTGTGCTCCGGACCAGCCGCTGCCCCGCCCGGCGCCTCCCTCCCGGTGGAGTACGCTCGACGTGTGACATTGCCGGCTTCCGAGACCGTGCTCGCGCGCTCGGCGCGGCGGCTCGTGACGATCCCGGGCTACCTGTTCGCGTGGCTGGCGCTGCTGGCGATCGCGCCGGTCGGCCTCCCCTTCCTGCTCGTGGTAGATCGGCTCGGTGGGGAGCCCCGGTCGCGCGCTCGCCTCCTGCTCTTCGCGATCGCCTTCCTGACCTACGAGCTGGCCGGATTGACGGTCGCCGGCCTGCTCTGGGTCGCGGCGCAGGTCGCGCCGCGCTTCCGCGGTGCGCGCTCGGTGCAAGCGCACGAGCGGCTTCAGCTCTGGTGGGCGACGGGTCTGTTCCGCGCGGCCTCGCGGATCCTGCGGCTCTCGCTCGAGGTCGAGGGCGAGAAGGAGATCGGCCGAGGCCCGTTCCTGGTTCTGATCCGGCACGCCAGCCTGGCGGACTCGCTCCTGCCCTCGGTCGTGCTCGGCGCTCGCGGAGTTCGCCTGCGTTACGTGCTCAAGCGCGAGCTGCTCTGGGATCCTTGCCTCGACGTCGTGGGCCAGCGCTTGCCGAACGCGTTCATCCGGCGCGGCAGCGGCGAGAGCGCCGCGGAGCTCGCCAACATCGCTGCACTCGGTCGCGACCTCGCGCCCGACGAAGGCGTATTGATCTATCCCGAGGGCACGCGCTTCACGCCCGCGAAGCGCGGCCGCGCGCTCGAGCGGATCGCTTCATCGGGGCGGCCGGAGCTCCTGGAACGCGCGCACGCGCTCGAGTCGGTCCTGCCGCCGCGCACCGCCGGTGTGCTGTCGCTGCTCGATGCCGCCGCCGGCGCCGACGTTCTCGTGCTCGCGCACACCGGTCTCGAGGGCCTCGCGAGCGTGTCCGACATCCTGCGCCTCGGCGGGTCCGCGCGCCGCATCCGCGTCCGGCTCTGGCGCGTGCCGCGCGCGGCGATTCCCGAGGCGAGCGATGCGCGCGTGCGCTGGCTCTACGACGAGTGGGCGCGCGTCGACGCCTTCGTGCGAGCCGCGAAACCGTGACGTCGCACGTCCTCGAGCGCGAGCAGTTCGTGCCGGCGACACTGGAGCGTGTCTTCGGCTTCTTCTCGGACGCGGCGAACCTGCAGGTCATCACGCCGCCCTGGCTCGGGTTCCGCATCCGCTCCGCGCTGCCCCTCGAGATGAAGACCGGCACGCGCATCGACTACACGATCCGACTCGGCCCGGTGCCCATGCGCTGGCGCACGCACATCACGGTCTGGGAGCCGGGCGTACGCTTCGTCGATCGGCAGGAGCGCGGCCCCTACGCGCTCTGGGAGCACACGCACGAGTTCACCTCGCTGGGCGGCGGCGTGCTGATGCGAGACCACGTGCGCTACGCGCTTCCGTTCGGGCCGCTCGGCACGGCCGCGCACGCGCTGGCGGTACGCGCGCTGCTGGCGCGGATCTTCGACTTCCGCTTCGACTGCGTGCGGACGCGCTTCGCGCCTGCGGGAGGACGCTGAATGAGCGAGCTCGGAGTCACACTCGCCTCGACGGCCGCATTCGTCGCGCTGCTCATGGTCGCGGTCTGGCTCACGAGCGTCCTGCGGCGCGACGCGAGCATCGTCGACGTAGTCTGGGGCCCTGGCTTCGCCGGCATCGCCGTGGTGGCGTTTGCGGTCTCGGACGGTGTCACCGAGCGCCGCGCTCTGGTGACGGTGCTCGCGCTCGTCTGGGGTCTGCGCCTCGGCGGCTATCTGCTCTGGCGCGCGTGGGGCAGACCCGAGGACTTCCGCTACCAGGCGATGCGGCGCTACTGGGGCGCGCGTTTTCCGATCGTCAGCTTCTTCACCGTCTTCACGCTGCAGGGCGTGCTGATGTGGATCGTGTCGCTGCCGATCCAGATCGCGCAGGTCGCGCGCGAGGCGGCCGAGCTCGGCGCGCTCGACGCGCTCGGCGCGGGCCTCTGGCTGATCGGCATGTTCTTCGAGAGCGTCGGCGATGCGCAGCTCGCGCGCTTCAAGGCCGACCCCGCCAGCGCCGGAAAAGTGATGGACCGCGGCCTCTGGCGCTACACGCGCCACCCGAACTACTTCGGCGAC
>CAZMKX010000454.1:0-3852 GCA_964566375.1 uncultured Myxococcales bacterium | reverse complement strand
GAATGGGCGGAATGGACTTCTAGTCCGCCGCGCGTTGCGAGAGAGCCCGGCGCGAAGCCGCCTTCGCGCCGGGCCGCAAGCGCCGAAGGTGCGCGCAGCGAGGCGCAGCCGAGCGAGGTCAATCGGTCAGAACACCACCGTGCGCCGGCCCAGCGCGATGATCCGGTCCTCGAGATGCGCGCGTACCGCGCGCGCGAGCACCATGCGCTCGACGTCCCGCCCCTTCCGCACCAGATCCTCGACCGTGTCGCGGTGCGAAACCGCTACGACGTCCTGCTCGATGATCGGCCCTTCGTCGAGCTCGCTGGTCGCGTAGTGCGCGGTCGCACCGACGCGCTTCACCCCGCGCTCCCAGGCCTGGTGGTACGGGCGCGCGCCACTGAACGCGGGTAGCGTGCTGTGGTGGATGTTGATGATCCGCTCCGGGAAACGCCGCACGAAGTCCTCGGAGAGGACCTGCATGTAGCGGGCGAGCACGACCAGGTCGATCCGCTCGCGCTCGAGCAGCGCGATCTCGCGCTGCTCCTGCGAGGACTTGGTCTGCTTGTCGATCGGGAAGACGTGGAAGGCGACACCGAACTGCGACGCGATGCCCGCGAAGTCCGGGTGGTTCGAGATCACAAGCGGAATCTCGCACGGAAGCTCGCCGAGCCGGTGGCGGATCAGCAGGTCGTACAGGCAGTGCTCGAACTTCGAGACGAAGATCGCCACGCGCTTGGGGCGGTCCGAGTAGGCGATGCGCCAGCGCATCTGGTAGCGGCCGCACTCGATGGCGAGCAGCGCTTCGAGCTGGTCTCGCGCGATGTCGAGCTCGGCCAGATCGAACTGGATGCGCTGACTGAAGACCCGCTCCTGCGCGTCGAGGTGCTGCTGCGCTTCGAGGATGTTCGCGCCGTGATCCGAGAGCAGCTGCGCCATCGCCGCCACGAGACCCTTGCGGTCGGGACAGCACACCAGCAGCGTCGCGGTCGTGGTCACCGCGCACCGCCGTCGAAGGCCTGGCCGATCGCGATGCACGCCTGGCGCGCGGTCCGCCCGCTGCGCGTGCCGCGCTCGAGAGCGAAGCGCAGCGCACGGCTCTCGAGCTCGGCCTCGGGCACGCGGCCCTCGAGCCCGAGCGCGCGCGCGTGCAGGTGGACGATGCGCAGGTAGGTCTCCTGATCGAAGGCGAAGAACGGCAGCATGAGCCCGAAGCGATCCGAGAGCGAGATCTTCTCCTCGGCCGTCTCGCCCGGGTGCAGAAGGCCATCGGCATCGAGCACGGCTTCACGGTTCTCGGAGAGCCGCTCGGTGAGCAGGTGACGCCGGTTCGACGTCGCGATCAGCAGCGCGTTCGCGGGCCGCGCTTCGAGCCCGCCGTCGAGCTCCGCCTTGAGCAGCTTCCAGCTCGTGTCGCCCTCGTCGAACGAGAGATCGTCGCAGACCACGCCGAAGCGCTCCCGCCGGCCGCGCAGGATGGTCCAGAGCGCCGGCAGCTCGAGCAGATCGTCGCGGCGGACCTCGACCAACCGGAAGCCTGCATCGCCGAACTCGCCGAGCAAGCCGCGCACGGCGGACGACTTGCCCGTACCGCGCTCGCCGTAGAGCAACATGTCGAGCGCCGGCTCACCGCGCGTGAACGCCGCGACGTTCGCGCGCATCCGCGCGATCGAGCGCTCGACGCCGAGCAGGCGATCGAGCGGGTAGACGTCGGGAACCGCGATCGGGTCGAGCGACTCGCCTCGCCAGCGGAAAGCCAGCGCCTTCTCGGCATCCGCCCCGGTCGGCGCCCGCTCGCTGCGCGAGAGCGCTTCTTCGAGTCGCTCGAGCACGCGCTCGATGCGCGGCAGCAGCGTGTCCCAGCTCCGTGTCACCGTGCGCTCGCCGGAGCCGGGCTCAGAGCTTGAGCCGGCTTCGCGTCCCGCCGCCGCGAGGCGCGAGCAGGCCGATGAGGATCCCGACGAGCACGATCGCGGCGCCCGCGCCGAGCGACTTCCAGCGCGCGTTCGCGTTCAGCCGCGAGACGTCGGCTTCGAGGATCTGATTGCGCTCGCGCAGGGTGTTGAGCTGCTCGAGCGCCGCGGTCTGCTCGGTGAGCTTCTGGCCGAGCTCGTTGATCCGCGTCTCGGCCGTGACGAGCTTCTCGCGCACGCGCGGGAGCTGCGCGCTCGCGGGCTCGTCGCCCGAGACGTTCGCGTCGGGGAGCCAGCCCTCGAGGTCGGCGACCCGCACGCGGATCCAGTCGCCCTCGCGTGACAGCCGCTGCACCGGCGTGCCGGCCGGCAGGACCTTCAGGATCCGGAATTCGACCCCGGGCCCGGCTCGCAGGTGCGCCTGGACCTGTCCGTCGATGTAGTCGGCGGACGCGCTCCGCGCGGTGAGCACGACCAGGGCGATCAGACCGAGCCAACGAGCCACGCGCATTCTCTACCACCTAAAACGGGCAGGTTCCACCTAGAAGAAGATCCGCGAGAAGAAGAGCGCGGCGGCGATGCCCGTGAAATCGGCCGCCAGGCAGGCGAGCACGGTGTGACGCGAGGCGCGAATCCCGACGCTCCCGAGGTACAGGGCCAGGACGTAGAAGGTCGTCTCGGTGCTGCCGTTGATCACCGAGACCAGGTAGCCGACGAACGAGTCCGGCCCATGTGTCGTCATCGTCTCCGTCATCACCGCCAAGGCGCCACTTCCCGAAAGCGGGCGGATCAGCGCCATGGGGAGCGCCTCGGCGGGGAAGCCGGCCAGCGACGTGACGGGCGACACGAATCCGGTCAACGCACCGAGCGCCCCCGACGCGCGGAACATCGCGACACCGACGAGGATCGCGACCAGGAACGGGATGATCATGATCGCGATCTCGAAGCCCTCGCGGGCGCCGGAGATGAACGAGTCGTAGACGTCGACGCGGCGCGCGTAGCCGAAGAGCACGATCGCGGCCATCAGCACGGGCAGGAGCCAGGTGTTCAGGACCTCCTTCGCGGCGGCGAAGCCGCTCGCGTCGGGCGAGCCGGTCGTCAGCTGGCGGGCGAGTGCGAACGCGAGCAGCAGCGCGAACCCGACCGGTAGCCAACGCCGCAGCGGATCGCTCGCGCGGCGCAGCGTGGCGATCCTCTCCGCCTCGTCCATGCCCTTGATGCCGGACTCGATCGTTCCCACGGGTGCGGCGCCGTCGGGCAGCGCCTCGGCCGCCCGTTCGACGGAGAAGAGCGCGCGACCCTGCAGGAGCTTGGCGACGGTCACCGCGACGAGCGTCGAGCACGCCGTCGCGAGCACCGTGGGCAGGACGACGCCGGCCGCATTGGTCGAGCCCAGGCTCGCCCGAATCGCGATGACACCGAGCGGCAGCACCGCCACGCCGGAGGTGTTGATCGCCAGGAAGAGCGCCATTGCGTTGCTCGCCACGCCCGGACGGGGGTTCAGCGCTTCGAGCTCGCGCATCGCCTTCAGGCCGAACGGCGTCGCGGCGTTGCCCAGACCGAGCACGTTCGCCGCCAGGTTCAGCACCATCGCGCCCATCGCCGGATGCTCCGCGGGAACGTCGGGGAAGAGGCGGCGCATCGCGGGCGCGAGCCCGCGCGCGATCTGCGCCATGAAGCCCGCGTCGCGCAGGACCCGCATGAGCCCGAGCCAGAGCGCCATCGGTCCGATCAGACCGAACGCGATCACCACGACCGCGTTCTTCGCGGCGTCTAGCGCCGCCTGGTTGGTCTCGGACATCGTGCCCGCGAACGCCGCGACTCCGACCGCGCCGGCAATCAGCGCGATGAAGATCGCGTTCAGCACGCGGGGTCTCTCACTAGCGGGGGAACGCGTCCGGAAGGCCGCCGTCGACCGGGAGCACGGCTCCGGTGGTCGGGGTCTCCTGACGGGCGAAGA
>CAZMKX010000453.1:0-3863 GCA_964566375.1 uncultured Myxococcales bacterium | reverse complement strand
TGCCCGTGCTGCGCTTCATCTTCACGACCGCGCGCGCGATCCCGATCGCGCCGCGCCGCGAGGATCCCGCGATGCTCGAGCGCGCGTTCGAGGAGATCGGCGCCGCGCTCGACGAGGGCGACCTCGTCTGCATCTTCCCCGAGGGCAGGATCACCTCGACGGGCGAGCTGAATCCGTTCCGGCCCGGCATCGAGCGCATCCTCGCGCGGAACCCCGTGCCGGTCGTGCCGATGGCGCTGCGCGGCCTGTGGGGGAGCTTCTTCAGCCGGCAGGGCGGCTCCGCGTTCCGCCGGCCCTTCCGCCGCTTCTGGTCGCGCATCGAGGTCGTCGCCGGACCCGCGCTCGCGCCCGAAGTCGCGTCGGCCGAAGCGCTACAAGAGAAAGTGTCGGCGTTGCGAGGTGACTGGCGCTGACGTACACGCCCGGCGATCAGACGATCCCCGAGCGCCCGGCGAGCTCCTGCGGCCGGTCCTTGGCCTTGCGCTCGCGATAGCCCGATTCGCGGAAGACCGCGATCGGGTCGATCGCCCCGCCGGCGGCCGCACGCGCGCGCGCGACGATCGGGCCGACGTCGATCCGGAACGCGGCCATCAGCGTCTCGCGCGCGAGCAGCGCGTCGTTGCGCTCCTGGTGCGCGAAGAGCGCGTCGCGATCGACGAGCAGCGCCTGCGCGAACGCGCGCTGCAGGTTCGCGGCGCTCGAGATCAGGCTCTCGATCGGGTCGGTGACGTTGTGCGACTGGTCCATCATGTAGGCGGGCGCGAAGTCGGGCACCTCGCGCGCCTCGGCGTCGACGAGCTCGTTCATCACCAGGAAGATCTGGAACGGGTCGATCGAGCCCGAGTCCAGGTCGTCGTCGCCGTACTTCGAGTCGTTGAAGTGGAAGCCCGCGAGCCGGCGCAGCGAGATCAACCGCGCGACGATCTGCTCGATGTTCGTGCCCGGCGCGTGGTGGCCCAGGTCGACCAGGCACTTCGCCTTCGGGCCGAGCTCGCGCGCGCAGACGTAGCTCGTGCCCCAGTCGGAAATCACCGTCGAGTAGAGCGCCGGCTCGTAGAGCTTGTGCTCGATGAAGAGCGACCAGTCGTCGGGAAGCCGCGCGTAGATCTTCCGCATGCTGTCGAGGTAGCGCGACAGCGCGCGCGCGAAGTGCTGCTGGCCGGGGAAGTTCGAGCCGTCGGCGATCCAGACGGTGAGCGCCTTCGAGCCGAGCGCCTCGCCGAGCCGGATGCACTCCAGGTTGTGCGCGATCGCCTGCTCGCGCACGTGCGGATCGCTGTGCGCGAGACTTCCGTACTTGTACGAGTGCGCCTGCCCGGGCAGATCCTGGAAGGTGTTGGAGTTCACCGCGTCGAAGGCGAGTCCGAAGGCGGCGGCGCGCGCGCGAAGCTCGGCGGGCTCGTCGACGCGGTCCCACGGGAAGTGCGGCGAGAGCGTCGGCGTCGCGCGCGAGAGCTGCCAGATCGCCGCGCAGTCCTCGAGCTTCTCGAACACGTCGCGCGGTTCGCCGGGCACCGGAAAGCGCGCGAAGCGCGTGCCGCCGGTGCCGACGCCCCAGGTGGGGATCGCGACGCCGAACTTCGCGAGGCGGCGTGTGACCGAGTCGATCGGGATTCCGCTGCGCGCGAGCTTCTCGCCCAGCACCTCGTAGTCGCGCGCGAGCTCGGCGCCGCGCCGGCGGTTCGACGCCAGCACGAGCTCGGGGTCGATCGGCCAGTCGGTCATGCTCTTCTCCTCAGCGCGTGAAGGCGGCGGCGTTGCCGGCGTCCACGTTGAGCACGTTCCCGGTCGAGAGGCGCGAGCGGTCGGACGCGAAGAAGGCGATCGCCTCGGCGACGTCCTCCGGTGTCACGTCGCGCTTGAGCAGGCTGCGCTCGCGGTAGAACGCCTCCATCTGCTCGACGGGAATGCCGTACGCGCGCGCGCGCTCCTCGCGCCACGCGCCTGCCCAGATGCGCGAGCCCCGTACCACCGCGTCGGGGTTCACCGTGTTCACGCGGATCCCGTGCGGCGCGCCCTCGAGCGCCAGGTTCCGGGCCATGTGCAGCTCCGCGCCCTTCGCGGTGTTGTACGCGATCGCACCGGGCGTGGCGACGAGCGCGTTCTTGCTCGCGACGAAGACGAGCGAGCCGCCGAAGCCCTGGCGTTCGAGCACGCGGAAGGCCTCGCGGCTGACCAGAAAGTAGCCGGTCGTGAGCACATCGTGCGTCCTCTGCCACACGGCGAGGGTCGTGTCGGTGACGCGCGCCGACGAGGCGAGCCCGGCGTTCGAGACGACGATGTCGATCCCGCCGTACGCGAGCACGGCGGCGCGGAACGAGTCCGCGACGGAGGCCTCGTTCGTGACGTCCATCGTGTCCGCGCGCACGCGGTCCGCGCCGAATCCCGCCGCAAGCTCCGCGCGCGCGGTCTCGAGCACGTTCGCATCGATGTCCGCGAGCACGACGTGCGCGCCGTCGGCGAGGAGCCGCTTCGCGGTCGCGCGGCCGATCCCGCCCGCGCCGCCCGTCACGTATGCGACGCGCCCCTCGAGCGGCGCCGGGGCCGGAAGGCGGCGGAGCTTCGCGTCCTCGAGCGCCCAGTACTCGACGTCGAACGCCTCCTGCTCCGGCAGGCCGACGTAGCGATCGACCGAGCCGGCGAAGCGCATGACGGCGATGGCGCTGAGGTAGAACTCGGCCGCGACGCGCGCGGCCGTCGCGTCGGGCGCGAACGCGAACAGCCCCACGCGCGGAACGAGCACGATCACGGGATCGGGATCGCGAAGCGCGGGGCTGTCGGGGCGCCTGCAGCGCGCGTAGTACGCGGCGTAGTCCGCGCGATAGCGCGCGAGCGCTCCGTCGATCGCGTCGGCGTCCGCCGACGCGTCGAGCACGAGCGGCCGGATCTTCGTGCGCAGGAAGTGGTCGGGGCAAGAGGTGCCGAGCTGCGCGAGCTCGGCGAGGCGCGCGCCGCCGGTGAAGGCCTGCACCTCGGGGGATTGGTCGAGGTGCGCGACGACACGCCGCCGTGTCGACAGCCTTCCACGCAGGAGGGGAAGCAGGCGCGCGGCCGCGTCGTGACGCTCGAGCGTCGGGAGCGGGTCGACGATGGCGGCGCCAAATGCGCGCGCGCTGGAGACGCGTGGCTCGAGCCAGTCGTGCGCCGCGTTCACGAGCGCGAGCGTGTTCGCGTGGCAGGCTTCGGAGCTCTCGGCCCACGCCAGGAGCCCGTGCCCGCCGAGCACGATCCCGCGCAGCTTCGGCTTCCCGGCGATCAGATCGCGGACGCGCAGCGCCAGGTCGTAGCCGGGGCGCTGCCAGGGGAGCCAGCCGACGCTGTCGCCGAAGATCTCGTCGACCAGGGCCTCCCCGCGCGCGCACGCCGCGAGCGCGATCACGGCGTCGGGATGGACGTGATCGACGTGAGCCGCGGGCACGAGCGCGTGCAGCGCGGTGTCGATCGACGGCGGGCGCGGGTTGCGCGCGAACACGCAGTGTTCGAGCAGCGGCACGAGCTCGTCCTCGTGCGCTCGTCCGCGGTAGCGCTTCTCGAGCGCCAGGATCTTCTCCTGCTCGAGCGTCGCGAAGCCGTCGAGGCCGATCGACCCGAGGTCGCCGCCCGAGCCCTTCACGTACAGGACAGTCACCAGATCGCCCGTGAGCGGGTCCTCCCGCACGAGCTTCGCCGACGTGTTCCCGCCGCCGAAATTCGTGATGCGCAGGTCCGCGCCGAGCAGGTTCGAGCGATAGACCAGGAGCTCGAGCTCGTCCATGCGCGACGCGCGCGCGGGATCCCAGCGGCTGGCGATTCGGGCCTCGCTCATCGAAGAGAGCTCCTCCGCGCGAGGCTATCATGCGTCGGTGGGCTGCACCGTCGTCCTC
>CAZMKX010000452.1:0-3865 GCA_964566375.1 uncultured Myxococcales bacterium | reverse complement strand
ACGACCTCGCTCGCGCCGCCGTCGAACGCGCCCGCGATGGCGGCGTTCGCGTCGGCGGTCATGAAGCGGCGATTGCGCTGGAAGTCCATTCCGCTCGAGATCACGTCGGCCCAGCGCACCAGGCCCGAGATGCCCTCCATGTCGACGGAGAGCCAGACCTTCACGGCTTGTAGGCCACGCAGTCGATCTCGACGAACGCGCCGAGCGCGAGCGCCGAGCAGCCGACGGTGATGCGCGCCGGCGGGTCGCTCGGGAAGAACTCGAGGTACGCCTCGTTCATCTCGCCGAACTTCGCCATGTCGGTGATGAAGACGTTCACCTTCACGACGTCCGCGAGATCCGCGCCAGCGCCGCGCAGGATCGCCTGGATGTTCGCGAGCGTCTGGCGCGTCTCGGCCCTGGCGCCGCCGGGCACGAGCTCGAACGAGCCGGCCTTGGTGCCGAGCGTGCCGGACACGTAGATGAAGCCGCCCGCGCGCGTGGCGTGCGAGAAAGCCTTGAGCTTGCCGAGTTCGGGGACGTCGATCTTGCGGATGTCAGCCATGGGTGGGCGATGATACCATCGCCGATCATGAAGCTTGGCGGCGTTCACCACGTGTCGATCAACGTCCACGATGCCGACCTCACCGGGCGCTTCTACACCGAGGTGCTCGGCCTGGAGTCCCTCCCGCGGCCGAACTTCCCCTTCAAGGGGCACTGGTTCCGCGCGGGCTCCCAGGAGATCCACCTGATCGAGGTGGCGGACCACCACGCGCCCGACGGCCAGCACTTCGCGTTCGGGGTGGACGACATCGACCGCGTCTGCGCCGCGCTCGCGGAGCGCGGAGTGAAGGTGAGCAAGCCGATGGACATCCCGGGTGCGGGACGCCAGGCGTTCTTCCGCGATCCGTCCGGAAACCTGATCGAGCTGAACCAACCGAGGAAGACGACATGAGCCAGCCGATGCCGAAGCACCCGTTCCTCTCCGGTGTATGGGAGCCCTGGCCGATGGAGGGCGAGGTGATCAACCTGCCCGTCACCGGCGAAGTCCCGAGCGAGCTGCTCGGCGCGCTCTACCGCAACGGACCCAACCCGCAGTTCGCGCCGCGCGGCGGCTATCACCCGTTCAGCGGCGACGGCATGATCCACGGCTTTTTCGTCCGCGACGGGCGCGTCGACTACCGCAACCGTTTCGTGCGCACGCCGCGCTTCGACGCCGAGCGCGCGGCGGGTGAGGCGCTCTGGTCGAGCTTCATGGGCGGGAACGCGACGCCCGACCCGCGCACGGAGGGCGTGCCCGGCGGCCCCGCCAACACCAACGTCGTCTGGCACGGCGGGAAGCTGCTCGCGCTCGTCGAGGGCGGGCTGCCGCCGGTCGAGCTCGACCCGCGCACGCTCGCGACGCGCTGCACGACGGACTACGAGGGCGCGCTGCGCGACGGTCTCTTCACCGCGCACCCGAAGATCGACCCCGAGACCGGCGAGATGCTCGGGTTCCGCTACTCGGTCGCGCAGCCGTACGTGATCTACTACGAGATCTCGGCCGACGGGAAGGTCACGCGCGAGGTTCCGATCGACGCGCCGTTCCCGTCGATGGTCCACGACTTCATCACCACGCGCGAGCACGTGATCTTCCCGATCTTCCCCGCGACTCTGAGGCTCGAGCGCGCTGCGCGAGGCGAGAGCGTGCTCGGCTGGGAGCCGGAGCTCGGCTCGCGCATCGGCGTGATGCCGCGGAACGGCGGCACCGGCGACGTGGTCTGGCTCGAGGCCGATCCGTGCTTCGTCTTTCATCCCATGAACGCGTACACCGAGGGACGTCGCATCGTCGCCGACGTCGCGCGTTACGACCAGCTGCCGATCCCCGCTGCCGGCCTGAAGATGGAGCTCGGCGGAACGGACGCCACGCTGCACCGCTGGACGCTCGACCTCGACGCGCGCACCGTGAAGGACGAGGCGCGCGACGACCGGCCGTGCGAGTTCCCGCGGCTCGACGAACGGCGCACCGGCCTCCCGTACCGCTACGGCTTCGCCGGCTGCGGCGGCGGTCTCGCCGGTGGATTCTCGTCGGTGATCCGCTACGACGTGCAGAGCGGAAGGAGCGTCGTTCACGACTTCGGCGCCGGCTGCGCGGTGTCGGAGCCGATCTTCGTGCCGCGCTCGGCGAACGCGCCGGAAGGGCAGGGCTTCGTTCTCACCGTGGTGTACCGCGCCGAGACGCGCCGGAGCGATCTGGCGATCCTCGACGCCGAGAACCTGGATCGTGCGCCGATCGCGCTCGCGCACCTGCCGCACCGCGTACCGGCCGGCTTCCACGGAAACTGGCGCCCGGGCGCTTGAGCGACGCGGCCGCGAAGCTCCGCACCCTGTCGGCGCGCCGGTTCCGGCTGGCGCTGCTCCTGACGCTCGCCGTGATGGCGGTGTACTTCGGCTTCATCCTGCTGGTCGCCTTCGACAAGCCGCTGCTCGCCTCGCTGGTCACCTCCGGGCTGTCGCTCGGGATCGCGCTCGGCGCGCTCGTGATCGTGTGCTCGTGGCTCTCGACCTGGTACTACGTGCGTTGGATGAACCGCCACTACGACGATGCGCTCGCGCGCCTGAAGGACTAGAGCGTGGGTACGCAGATCGGTGAGCCGAACGCGGTCGCGATGAGCTTCTTCTTCGTCTTCATCGCGATCACGTTGGGTATCACGTACTGGGCGGCGCGGCGAACGCGCACGACCGAGCACTTCTACGCGGCCGGGCGCTCCATCAGCGCGGGCCAGAACGGCTTCGCGCTGGCCGGCGACTACATGAGCGCAGCGTCGTTCCTGGGCATCGCGGGGCTGGTTTCGACGTCGGGCTTCGACGGGCTGATCTACTCGACCGGCTGGCTGGTCGGCTGGCCGATCGTGCTCTTCCTGATCGCGGAGCCGCTGCGCAACCTGGGTCGCTACACCTTCGCGGACGTGGTCGCGCTGCGCTTTCGTCAGACGCCGGTGCGCATCGGGGCGGCGCTCGGCACGCTCGCGACCGTGATCTTCTACCTGATCGCGCAGATGGTCGGCGCGGGCGGGCTGATCCGGCTGCTCTTCGGCCTCTCCTACGAGACCGCGGTGATCCTGGTCGGTGTCGCGATGCTCGCCTACGTGCTGTTCGGAGGCATGATCGCGACGACCTGGGTGCAGATCGTGAAAGCGATCCTGCTGCTCGCCGGCGCGAGCCTGCTCGCTCTGCTCGTGCTCGCGCGCTTCCACATGAACCCGCTCGAGCTCTTCGCCGCGGCGGCGGAACGCTACGGCGAGGCCGTTCTCGCGCCCGGGAAGCTCGTCTCGAACCCGTGGGACGCGATCTCCCTGGGCATGGCGCTGATGTTCGGAACCGCGGGCCTGCCGCACATCCTGATGCGCTTCTACACCGTGCCCGACGCGCGCGCGGCACGCACGAGCGTCTTCTACGCGACGGGCCTGATCGGCTTCTTCTACCTGATGACCTTCGTGCTCGGCTTCGGAGCGATGGTCCTGGTCGGGCCCGACGCGATCCGCGCCGTCGATGCGGGCGGCAACATGGCGGCGCCCCTGCTCGCGGAGCTTCTCGGCGGCACGCCGTTCCTCGGCTTCATCTCCGCGGTCGCATTCGCGACGATTCTCGCGGTCGTCGCGGGGCTCACGCTCTCGGGCGCGGCGGCGCTCTCGCACGATCTGTGGGTGAGCGTGCTGCGCAAGAACCACGCGGACTCCCGCGAGCAGCTCTTCGTCGCGCGCGTGTCGACGATCGCGCTCGGCCTGCTCGCGATCGCGCTCGGCATCACGTTCAAGGGTCAGAACGTCGCGTTCATGGTCTCGCTCGCGTTCGCGATCGCGGCCAGCGCGAATTTCCCGGCGCTCCTGCTCTCGATCTTCTGGGG
>CAZMKX010000451.1:0-3872 GCA_964566375.1 uncultured Myxococcales bacterium | reverse complement strand
CGCGCAGGTACAGAACGCTCGGGGTGATCGCGTCGTGGAAGCCGATGTGCTCGGCCGACCAGACACCGTCCAGCCTGTGCCGCTCGGCGGCATGCACGGCGGGAAGCGTCGCGGCGAGCGGTGCGAAGCCGGTGAAGACCAGGGAGACGCGCATCGCCCTATCCTACCCCGCGCCGATGCGGGGGAGGGTCCTCTCGAGCCAGGCGATCATGCGCGCGATGGCTCGGTCCGCGTCGGGGCCGGGGAAGTTCGCAAAGCTGTGGCCCACACCCGCGAAGACCTCGAGCTCGACCTCTCCGCCCGCGCGCCGAAGCGCAGCAACCAGGCGCTCCGTCATCGCAAGCGTCACGTTCTCGTCGCGCTCGGGGTGCGCCACCCAGACCGGCGGCAAGCGCTCCAGCTCGCCGTCTTCGAGCGCACGCACGACGCTCGCGCGCAGCATCGTCGCCTCGTCGCGGAAGTGCGCCTCTTGCGCGCGCGCGAGTCGTTCGGGGTCGAACATGCGGTCGCGGCCGGGAGCCGGCGTCTCGCCGATCCGCGCCTTCACGTAGCGGTAGCGCGCGAGCGGATCCGCGATCGGCCAGAGCGCGAGCGTGAACGCGGCAGCGACGTCCGCGCGCAGCGATGCGAGCAGCGCCAGGTGACCGCCCGACGATCCGCCGATCAGACCGATCGCGTCCCGCCGGGCGGCGAGCTTCTCCGCCTGGTCGCGCACCCAGCGCACGCCCGCGACGACGTCCTCCAGCGAAGCCGGAAACGGATGCGCCGCGCCCTGGCGGAAATCGAGCGCGACCACGACCAGCCCGCAGGCGGCCAGCGCCCGATCGAAGGTGGCGTCCGCCGTGCGGTCGAAGTAGCACCACGCGCCGCCATGGACGTCGAC
This sequence comes from uncultured Myxococcales bacterium, assembly GCA_964566375.1. Classification (GTDB taxonomy): domain Bacteria; phylum Myxococcota_A; class UBA9160; order SZUA-336; family SZUA-336; genus VGRW01. Next base: position 2,989 of record CAZMKX010000451.1, on the reverse strand, counting down.
GAGCGCCGCGAACGGCCCGTCGCCCGCCCCGGCCGGCCGATACACGCGCGCGAGCAAAGCCGAGCCGTCGCGCGTCGCGTACACGACGTCCTCGTGAACCACCGCGTGCGGGCCGCGTCCATCGAAGCTCATCGGCGCGAGAGTCTGACAGGATCAGCGCGGCGCTGGCGACGCGCCGGTCGGCGCTTCGAGCCGAGTGCGAAGCCATGCACGGCGGCCAAGCGCGGCTGCGTCGTCCGGCGCCAGCAGGAGGAGCTCGGCGTAGAGCGCGTCGGCGCGTGCGAGGTCTCCTGCGGCGATGTGAAGGGCCGCGAGGTCTCCCAGCGCCTGAACCCGATCGGGCTGGAGCGGCAGGATGCGCTCGTAGAACGCGAGCTCGCCGCGGACCGCGTCGGCGCGCTCCGCCTGCGCCTCCGCGTAGCGCCCCGCCGCGCGCAGCGCGCCCGCCAGGTTGTAGCGGGCGCGTGCGTTTCCCGGCGCGGCCTCGACGTCGGCGCGCCAGAGCGTCACCGCGTCCGCGTAGTCCGACGCTCGCGCCACGCCGAGACTCGCGAGCGCCGCCACGGCCAGTCCGGTGAACAGCGGCGCGAGCCGCAGGCGGCCCACGTGCGCCAGCGCGAGCCGCGCGAGACACACGCCGAACGCGAGAATCACGCCGAGCGGAAGATACATTCGCCGCTCCGCGCCGACCTCCGACGCGATCGGCACGACGCTCGAGGACGGCGCGAGAAGCGCGAAGCAGGTGACCCCCACGAAGCCCGCCGCAGGCCAACGCCGGAGAGCGTAGAGCGAGAGTCCGAGCAGGGCCGCGAGAAGGGCGAAGCCGGGCCAGACGTCGCCGGGTCCGAGCGGCTCGGGCAGGCCGTAGTCGAGTCGGAGCGGCGCGGGCCAGGCGATCAGCCGCAGATACTCCGGAATCACTCGGCACTGATTGGCGAGATAGACGAGCGGCGTGACCCAGAGTGCGAAGCCCGCCGACTCCGAGCGCGGCTGGACGAGGACGAGTGTCGCGAGCACGCCCCAGGTCGCGGCCAGGCCGATCCAGAGCACACGCCGCACGCGCGATTGGCGCCCTTCCGCGGGACCCAGGAAGACGACGTCGTGAAGGGCGACGACGAGCGGCGCGCTGACCATCACCTCCTTGCTCGCCATTCCCAACGCGCAGCACGCGACCGAGGCCGCCGCCCAGCCCCACGGGCGCGGCGCGCCGCGTGCGCGGATCGCGCAATAGAGCGTGGCCAGATAGAACAACGCCATCAGGGATTCGGTCCGTGCGCTCGCGTAGCAGACGACTTCGCTCGCGAGCGGGTGCACGAGGAAGAGCGCTGCGGCTGCGGACGCCACGCCGTCGGCACTCGGGGCGAAACGGTCGCGCAGGCGCGGAGCGAGCAGCGTCCGCCGCAGGACGCCCGCGAGCAGAAGCGCGCAGAGCACGTGGATCACGAGGCTCGTCGCGCGGAACATGCGCGGGTCGAGCCCCGCGAACGCGTAGTCGAGCGCGAACGAGAGCGCGACGAGCGGCCGACCGGACGTCGTCAGATCCGGCGGCTGCGAGAGCAGCGGCCCGGGTGGCCAGAGCGCGCGCAGGCTCTCGTTGGAGACGATTGCGGTCTGGTCGTCGAAGACGAACGGCCCGGCGGCCGCGCGAGCGTAGATCCCGACGCCGAGCGCGAGCAACGCCGCGGCCCGCATCAGCCCGACGCGCCGGGACGACTCGGTCACGCTGATATACTGCGCGCTCCCGCCAAGGAGGGCGAGCATGCACGACCGGTCGCGCGCGCGGCTCGCCTGGCTCACCGGCGCGCTTCTGCTCGCGTGCTCGCCTTCCGAGGCGACTTCGCGCTTCGACTGCGGCTTCCGCGGACCGGGCCAGCTGGTCGTGCTGTTCGAGCCCGCGGATCCCGAAGCGCCCCGCGCGCTGGTCGTTCACGATTCCGCCGGCGCGCACGAGCTCGCGATCGCGCGGCCGCGCGCCGCGCGCTGGCTCGAAGCGGGTGTGCTTCTCGTCAGCCAGGAAGCGCCGCCCGAGGAAGCCTACGGCCTGCCGCGGATCCAGCTTCTGCGGGTCGATGCCTCGAGCGGCGAAGCCACACCGCTCGCCTCGCCCGCGCGCTACTTCGACGCCGAGCCCGACCCGCGCGGCCAGCGCGTCGCGCTCGGCCGCGAGGTCGACGACCAGGGCGAGAGCGACTTGCTGGTCGTCGAGAGTCGGAGCCTCGAGCCGGTCGCCGGGCTCGAGCAGCCGCTCGACCGGCCGCGTTGGAGCCCGGACGGTTCCGCGCTCGCCGTGCTGCAAACGCTTCCCGATCCCGAGGGTGAGGACTCCGAGACAGGCCTCTCGTTCGGCGGTCAGACGGTCTCGTTCCCCCGCCTGTTCCGAATCGCGAGCGACCTGCACGGAAAGCCCGAGCTCCTGCACGACGGCGAGCCGGGCAGGTCTCTCACCGCGGGCGGCACGCTGCCCCTGTTCTGGAATCCGGACGGCATCTTCGCGCGACAGCGCCGCGGTCTGGTTCGCTGCGACCCCGCGGGAAGCGGCTGCGCGCCGGTCTGGTCACCCGGCGGAAAACGCCGCGTGATCGACGCGCGCGCGGTGGGCACCGACGGCGCGCTCGTGCTCGTGCGCGACCATGCGGTCGAAGCCGACCTCGACCTGCCCACGGAGCTGCACCTGGTGGTGCTGGCCAACGGCATGAGCGAGCTCGCGTACACCGCGCCCACGGGCATCTACCTGGCCGACCTGGACTGGATCGCCGCGCCGTAGTCAGCCGCGCAGCCGGGCCTCGACCGCCGCGCACAACGCGTCGGTGTGCGCGCTCCCGCCCTGGTCCGGCGTGAGCGCGCGGCCTTCGGCATACACCGCATCGAGGGCGCGCTCGAGCCCGCGCGCCGCGTCCGCGAAGCCGAGATATTCGAGCAGGAGCGCAGCCGAGAGCAGCGTCGCGCTCGGATTGATGACGTTGCGCCCGGCGATGTCGGGCGCGGTCCC
>CAZMKX010000450.1:0-3876 GCA_964566375.1 uncultured Myxococcales bacterium | reverse complement strand
GTCACCTCGAGCACGATCGCGTCGCAGCCGTCGCCGCCGACCACGACCAGGATGCGGTCGCCCGCGTTCGCGCCATCGAGCGCGCGCGCGAGCAGGAGCCCTGCGTGCGCCGCGCCCGTGCGGCCGACGGCGCCGAGCAACGGGTCCGCGATCTGCTCGGGCTTGAGCCGCAGCGCCTCGGGAATGAGCGCCATCGCGCGCGCGTTCGTGCCGTCGAGGATGACGGTCCGGAGATCGGCCGGGCCGATGCCCGCGCTCTTCAGCGCGCGCGTCGCCGTGTCGAGCACGATCGGGCCGAGCGTCTCGGAGCCGAAGCGCTCCTCCCACTGCTTTGCGAACGCGTCGCTCGGCAGGCGCCAGACGTCGAGGATCTCGGTCGTCGCGGAGGCCTGGCCGGTGATGCGCGCGATCGCCTCGGAATCCGGACCGGTGACGAACGCGACCGCGCCGTCGCCGCTTCCGCTCTCGCGTCCGCCGCCGGGTGCGCCGATCACGACGTCCGCGGCGACGACCAGTGCGCGGCGGCCCGCCGCTGCGGCGTCCGCGCCGACGAGCAGCCCCGCGAGCCCCATGCGCGTCGACGCGCCGAGCTCGAGCGAGCGCGCCGTCTTCGGCAGATCGAGCGCGGCGGCGATCGTCGCTGCGTTCAGCTTCTCGGCGTAGGGCGGGCTCGTCGTTGCGAAGATCAGCGTGTCGATCGGCGCGCTGCCGCGCACCGCGTCGCGGCTCGCCTCGACGGCCATCGAGACGGCGTCCTCGTCGTAGCTCGCGACACTGCGCTCGCCCTTTCCGGCGCCGATCGCGGCGCGCTGCAGGCGGTTGTAGGGCAGATAGCTTCCGTAGCGCGTGATCCCGGCCAAGGTGGCTCCTCCTCGGAGGTGAAGGTCGCGACGCATCTTACACAGCAACGCCCGTCAGTTCACGGTCTCGGACCCGCCGCCGTCGATGCGCAGGTTCGCGCCGTTCACCGAGCTCGAGAGCGGGCTCGCGAGCCAGGCCACGAGTCGCCCCACGTCCTCGGGTGTGCAGACCGCGCCGGAGGGGTTGTCGCGAAGTCGCTCTTCCGGGAAGCGCGCGAGCACCTCGCGTGTAGCGATCAGTCCCGGGCTGACGAGATTCACCGTGACGCCCGTCCGCGCGAGCTCCTTCGCCAGGCTCACGGTCATGTTGGGGAGCGCCGCCTTCGAGGCGTAGTAGTGCGGCATGCGCGCGTTCGGGCGCACGGTCCCCACGGTGCCGACGAAGATCACGCGGCCGAAGCCGCGCGCGCGCATACCCGGCACGAACGCCTGCGTGAGCCTCACCGCCGAAAGCACGTTCTTCTCGTAGATCGCGATCCAGTCCCGAGTCGTCCCGTCGAGCCAGCCCGGCCCCTCTGCGACGCCGTAGTTGTTCACGAGCACGTCCACGTGCGGGCAGAGCCGCCGTGCCTGCTCGACCGCGCGGGTCGCGCCCTCGTCGTTCGTGATGTCGCCCGCGACGCCGTCGGCGCGAAAGCCCGCAGCGCGGATCTCGCTCACCACGCGCGCGGGGTCGTCGTCGCCGAAGCCGTGCACGAGCACGTGCGCACCCTCGCGGGCGAGCACCTTCGCAATCCCCTCGCCGGTGCCGCGATGCGACCCCGAGACGAACACGACGCGACCCGAAAGCTCGAGATCCATCAGCGGCTCCTGGTCCGGAGGGTGGCGAGCAAGGCGAGTGCGGCGAAGGCCGCGCCCGCGACGAAGGGCGCGCCCGGTCCGCGCGCGTCCCAGAGCCAGCCGGCGAAAGGGCTGGCCGCGAGCAGCGTAAGCCCGGTCACGAGGTGGAAGAGCCCGAAGGCGGTGCCGTGCAGGTCGGGCGGCGCCGCGTCCGCGACGAGCGCGGCGAGCAGACCCTGCGAGAGCCCCAGGTGCAGACCGAAGAGGCCGACGCCGAGCGCGGCGCCCACGAGACCGGAGGAAGCGGCCAGGACGCACTCGCTCGCGATCAGCACCGCGCACGCGAGCGCGAGCAGGGTCGTGCGGTCGACGCGGTCGGAGAGCACGCCGGCGGGATACGACGACAGCGAGTAGACGAGGTTCATGCCCACGAGCACCAGCGGGCCGAGAGTCGCCCGCAAGCCGACCGAGCCGGCGCGCAGGATCAGGAACGCCTCGCCGAAGCGCGCGAGTGCGAGCAGCGCGGTGATCGCGAGCACGCCGGCGTAGCGCGGCCCGAGGCGGCGGAGCTCCCGCACGTGCAGCGGCGCGCGCGGCCGACCGTCCGCGGCCGGCGAGTCGCGCTCCGAGACTCCGAAGGCGAGCAGCGCCACGGCGACGAACGCGGGCAGCACCGCGATCCAGAACACCCTGCGGAAATCGTCGTGCAGGACCGCCATGCAGGCGACCGCGAGCAGCGGCCCCGCGAACGCGCCGACCGTGTCGAGTGACTGGCGCAGTCCGAAGCTCGCGCCGCGCAGCTCCGGCGGCGCGAGCTCCGCCACCAACGCGTCGCGCGGCGCGCCGCGGATTCCCTTGCCGATGCGGTCGAGGAAGCGCGCGGTGATGACCCATCCCAGTGTCGGGGCGAGCGGGAAGATCGGCTTCGCGAGCGCCGCCAGCGCGTAGCCCCCCAGCGCGAGCGGCTTGCGCCGGCCCAGCCAGTCCGACAGCGTGCCCGAGAACAGCTTGGTGATCGACGCGGTCGCCTCCGCGATGCCCTCGATCCAGCCCACTGCGAGCGCGCTCGCGCCGAGCACTCCCACCAGGTACAGGGGAAGCAGGCCGTGGATCATCTCGGACGAGACGTCCATGAACAGGCTGACGAGCCCGAGCACCCAGATGCTGCGGGGGATCCGCGCGCGCGAGTTGCCCGACCCGGCATTCACGGTCCACACTGTGCCATGCGACTCAGACAGATTGCGCTCGTCGCGAACGAGCTGGAGCGGGTCGTCGGCGATCTCTGCGCGGTGCTCGGCGTCGAGGAGTGCTTCCGCGATCCCGGCGTCGCCGAGTTCGGGCTGCACAACGCGCTGATGGCGATCGGCACGAGCTTCCTCGAGGTCGTGTCGCCCACGCGGCCGGGCACGACGGCGGGACGGCTGCTCGAGCGGCGCGCCGGCGACGGCGGCTACATGGTGATCGTCCAGACCGACGATCTCGACGCGGATCGCAAACGCATGGACGCGCTCGGCGTGCGCGTCGTCTGGCAGGCGAAGCTCCCCGACGCGGCGACCATCCACCTTCACCCGCGCGACGTGGGCGCCGCGATCGTCTCGCTCGATGCAATGGACCCGCCGGAGTCGTGGCGCTGGGCGGGGCCGGAGTGGAAATCGCACGTGCGCGCGGACGTCACGCGCGCGCTCGTGGGCGCGGAGGTGCAGGGAGCCGATCCCGCGGCCCTCGCCGCGCGCTGGGGGCAGGTCTTCGCGCGAACGCCCGTCGCGCGAGCCGACGGAAGCCGCGAGCTCGCGCTCGACGGCGGCACCTACGTCCGCTTCGTCGCCGACCGCGACGGCCGCGGCGAGGGTGTTTCGGGCATCGACGTGCGCGTGGTCGACGTTCCCGCGGTGCTCGCGCGCGCGCGCGCGCGGCGACTGCCGATCGAAGGCGATACGGTCGCGATCTGCGGCACGCGAATCCGCCTGCTCGCCGGCGGGTAGGGGGCGTTCGTGGGCGAGATGGGGCTCTACGAGGCGATGAGCACGCTGCGCGCCGTGCGGCGACTCAAGCCCGATCCGATTCCCGACGCAGTTCTGCGTCGGCTGCTGCAGGCCGCGGCCTGGGCGCCCACGGGGGGGAACGTGCAGCCGTGGCGGGTCGTGATGGTGCGCGATGCGGCGCTCCGCAAGGGGCTCGCGGATCTCTACCGCGAGCCGTGGGCGGACTACGCCGCGTTCTCGCGCAAGGCGATCGC
>CAZMKX010000449.1:0-3878 GCA_964566375.1 uncultured Myxococcales bacterium | reverse complement strand
TGCTCTGGGTGATGGGCCGCTCCGCGGGCGCGAACGCGCAGACCGCGCTGCTCGCGTACCTGCTGTTGGTGGCAGCGGGTGTCTGGATCTTCGGACTGCTGCAGCGAACCGAGCGCCCGCGCCTCGCGCGAATCGCGTCGATCGCCCTCGTGGGGCTCGCGGTACTCGGGCTCTCCGCGCTGCCGGTGGCGGAGGCGCGGCCGGTGAACGAGCGCGAGCCCGCCGCCGACGAGACGCTGGGGCGCGCTTTCTCGCCGGGCGCCGTCGCGGACGCGCTCGCGCGGGGCACGCCCGTCTTCGTCTACTTCACCGCAGACTGGTGCCTGACGTGCAAGGTCAACGAGCACGTCGTGTTCGAGGACGCGCGCGTGCGCGACGCGCTCGCGCACGCCGGCGTCGAGACCTTCGTCGGTGACTGGACGCGCCGTGACGAGTCGATCCGCGCCGAGCTCGCCCGACACGGGAAAGCCGGCGTGCCGCTGTACCTGGTGTATTCGCCCGAAGCGCCCGATCGTCCGGTGGTGCTGCCGGAAGTCCTCACGATCGATCTGTTCCTGGACGCGCTGAAGCAGGCGTCCTCCGCTGCGAAGGAGAAGTCATGATCCGATTCGGTGTTGCGCTCGTTGCGTTGGCTCTCGGTGCGGCACTCGAACCTGCGGCAGTCGGAAAGCCCGCGCCCGACTGGACCGCGGTCGACGAGACCGGCGCGACGCACGCGCTCTCGCAGTACCGCGGCAAGGCCGTCGTGCTCGAGTGGACCAACCCCGACTGCCCGTTCGTCGAGAGGCACTACTCCGCCGACACGATGGAGAAGCTCGCCGCGGCGCTCGGCGCGCGCGAGGTCGTGTGGCTGGCGGTGAACTCGACCCACTACAACACGCCGGACGACACGCGGAAGTGGAAGGCGGAGCAGGGGTTCGCGTATCCGACGCTGCAGGATCCCGACGGAGCGCTCGGCCACGCGTACGGCGCGCGCACCACGCCGCATCTGTTCGTGATCGACGCGCAGGGCGTGCTCCGCTACGCGGGCGCGATCGACGACGATCCGAGCGGCCGGTCGAAGTCGCCGAAGAACTACGTCGGGAACGCGGTCGAGGCCCTGCTCGCGAGTGGCGCTCCCGACCCCAGCGAGACGAAGCCCTACGGCTGCTCCGTGAAGTACAAGTAGCGGGCCCGGCTCGGAGGCGGAGGGGCGATGGACGCCGCGCTGACCGTGCGACTGAAGGAGGCGATTCTTGCCGAGCACGCGCGCAGCGCGCCGCCCGACGGGTTTCCCGCCTTCCCGGACGTTCCCGCCGGCCGCTACACCGATCCCGGCTTCTTCGCGCTCGAGGCACGCAAGCTCTGGTCGGGAGCGTGGCTGTTCGCGGCGCACGCGGACGAGCTGCCCGAAGTCGGCAGCTTCCGGCTCTGGGAGGACGCTGGAAAGCCGATCCTGCTCGTGAGAGGTCACGACCGCGTGGTTCGTGCCTTCTACAACACCTGCCGTCACCGTGGCGGTCCGGTCGTGCGCGAGCCCGCGGGGCGGTCCCCCGTGCTTCGCTGCAGCTACCACAGCTGGACCTACGACCTCGCCGGCGCGCTCGTTGCCGTTCCGGACGAGCGCGACTTCGTCGGGCTCGATCGCGCGTGTCGCGGCCTGCTCGAGCTCCGCTGCGAGAGCTTCGGTCGCTTTCTCTTCGTCAACGAGGACGCGACGGCGCCGCCGCTGATCGACTGGCTCGGGCCGGTCGCGCGCGAGCTCGCGGAGTTCCAGCCCGACCGCCTGCGTCTCGTCGAACGGCACGGCTTCGATCTCGCCTGCAACTGGAAGGTCGCGATCGACGCGTTTCTCGAGGTCTACCACCTGAAGCACATCCACCCGCACACGGTGGACGCGCTGCTCGACCACCGCGGCGCGGTGATGGGCCTGTTCGCGAACGGACACTCGCGCATGGTCACGCCCAATCGCAGCGGCGCGCAGGAGACCCACGGCTTCCCCGAGATCGAGACCGTTGGAGAGATCGCCCGCATCACCAATCTGGCGTACAACGTGTTCCCGAACCTGGTGACGCCGACCGACGCGACCGGCTTTCCGTTCCTGCTCTTCTGGCCGCGCGGAATCCGCCACACGCGGCTCGACGTCTGGTGGTTCGCGCCCGGCGAGGCGACGCCGGAGCTCGAGGCGCGCTGGAAGCAGAGGCTGCAGATCTTCGACCTCGTGCTCCGCGAGGACACCTTCAATCTGGAATGGATCCAGAAGTCGGTCGAGTCGCCCGCGTTTCGCGGCGTCCCGCTCAGCTACCAGGAGCGCCGCATCTACTGGCTCCACGAGCAGCTCGACCGGGTCCTCGGCGACGAGGTTCCGACGCAGCTTCGTGTCGCGAAGCGCCTCGAGCCGTACGTCGAGCGTTGACCGCCTCGCTGCGGTGAGCGAGGGGATGGAGCGGGCTTCTTCACGCAGCGAGCTGCGCGCTGCGGGCTACCGCGGCCTAGAGCACGCGGTAGACGTGGTACTCGATCACACCGGGCGCCGGAAAACGCGCCTGCGAGACGAAGATCGTGCGATTGACCCAGGCGTAGCGGGGGTCGCCGGTCTCGAGCACGGGTGTCGCGCGCACGTAGTGGTCGGCGAAGTCCGTCGGCGGTCCGCCCGCGAGCGCGCGCTGAACCTTCTCGTTCAGCTGCGTCACGCCCGTGTAGGTCATGTAGATCGCGGCGCCGTCGTGCGTCCGCAGCTGCGTGCGAACGTCGAGGCGGCCGAACCCGTCTGCGCCGACCAGGAGCCAGTCGGCTCCGCCGGTGAGGATCTCGCCGCGAAGGCGCGCGCCGTCGAAGTCACCCCCGGTGACCTCGACGACGCTGCGCATTCCGTAGGGACCCGGGCCGACCGCCACCGGCGCGGCCAGCTTCGCTCGATACGTGAACTCGAGCTCGAGCCTCATCGGACTTCTCAGACCGAGGCGCCCTCGATCCGCATGTTGTAGAAGGAGCGGTAGACGAAGTAGGCCGACACGACGAAGAAGCCCGCGGCCAGCACGTGCGTCAGCGTCGGGTTGGTGTGGCCGAGCTCGACCGCGAGCTCGACGGCCAGCAGGCCGAAGAGCGTGGTGAACTTGATCACCGGGTTCAGCGCCACCGACGAGGTGTCCTTGAACGGATCGCCGACCGTGTCGCCCACGACGCAGGCATCGTGCAGCGGCGTGCCCTTCGCCTTCAGCTCCGTCTCGACGATCTTCTTGGCGTTGTCCCATGCGCCACCGGCGTTGGCCATGAAGATGGCCTGGTACAGACCGAAGATCGCGATCGAGATCAGGTAGCCGATGAAGAAGAACGGCTCGACGCACGCGAACGCGAGCGTCCCGAAGAAGATCGCCAGGAAGATGTTGAACATGCCGCGCTGCGCGTAGATCGTGCAGATCTCGACGACCTTCTTGCTGTCCTCGACCGACGCCTTCTCGACGCCCTCGAGCCGGATGTTCTGCTTGATGAACTCGACCGCGCGATATGCGCCGGTCGAGACCGCCTGCATCGACGCGCCCGAGAACCAGTAGATCATCGCGCCGCCGGTGATGAGCCCGAGCAGGAACGGGGCGTGGATCAGCGAGAGCTTCTCGAGCTCCGTCGTCATGCCGCTCGTCAGCGAGAGGATGATCGAGAACACCATCGTGGTGGAGCCCACGACGGCGGTGCCGATCAGAACCGGCTTGGCCGTGGCCTTGAACGTGTTGCCGGCGCCGTCGTTCTCCTCGAGGAACTCCTTCGCGCGGTCGAAGCTCGGCTCGAAGCCGAAGTCGCGCTTCACCTCCGCCTTCACGTTCGGGATGTTCTCGATCAGCGAGAGCTCGTAGACCGACTGGGCGTTGTCCGTGACCGGACCGTAGCTGTCGACGGCGATC
>CAZMKX010000448.1:0-3909 GCA_964566375.1 uncultured Myxococcales bacterium | reverse complement strand
CTCGAACGAATGGCAGTGGTGGCAGATCCACTCCGGGCCCCACTGGAAGCGTCCGCACGCGTTGCAGCGCTGTGCCACCAGTTCGTGTCGGAGCGTCGCCTCCCAGTAGGGTCGGTCGAGTCCGTCGGGCAGCGGCGCGGGCGCGGGCAGGCCGAGCGGGAGGACGGTGCTCAAAGCGTCTCCTCCGAGCCGAGGATCATGTCGCTGACCGGTGTCACCATCGGGCCCGAGCCCACCAGCGCGAGCTTCGCGCCGGGCACCTGCGCGGTCGACTGGCCGCGAATCTGACGCACGGCCTCGACCTGCAGCTCGAGCCCGTGCATGTAGCACTCGGCGAGATTGCCGCCGCTGGTGTTGAGCGGCAGCAAGCCCCCCGGCGCGGAGAAGTTCTCGAGCGTGCAGAAGTCGTTCGCCTGCTCGTAGCTGAAGAAGCCGTGCTCGATCAGGCTCATCACCACGCCGCCGGTGAAGTTCTCGTAGCTCTGCACCACGTCGATGTCCTGCGGCCCCACGCCCGCCATCGCGTACAGGCGCTTGGCGACGGTCTTGAAGCTCGAAGTCGCGTAGTCGGGGTTGTTGTGCGAGCCCGCGCCCGCGCGGCGCTCCGACCCCTGCGCCGCCCCGAGCAGGTACGCGGGCGGCTGACGCAGGTCGCGCGCGCGCTCGGCCGAGACCAGGATCAGCGCGGCAGCGCCGTCGTTCTCGAGGCAGCAGTCGTACAGGTGGAACGGCTCGACGATCCAGCGCGACGCGTCGTAGGCGTCGGCGGTGAGCGGCCGGCCGTACATGATCGCGCGCGGATTGGTCTGCGCGTGGCGGTAGCACGCGAGCGCGACCGCGCGAAGCGCCTCCTGCCGGATGCCGTGCTCGTGCATCACGCGCGTGACGCGCATCGCGAACATCTGCGCGGGCGACATCAGCCCGTACGGCAGCCAGAGCGCCGGGTCGCCCGACACCATCTCGCGTCGCGCGCCGGCGCCGAAGCGTCCGAACTGCCCCTGCGCGAGCGCGCGGTACACCACCACGACGTCGGCGATGCCGGCTGCGATCGCGGCCGCCGCGTTCCCGACCGCCGCCGAGCCGCCTCCCCCGCCGCCGCCCCACTGCATGTTCGAGAACGTGAGCTCCCGGCAGTCGAGCGCCGCCGCGAGGCGCGACGGGTCGTTGCGGTCATTCGAGTACGACGCGAAGCCGTCCACGTCGCGAGGGTCGATGCCGGCGTCCGCGCAAGCCGCCAGGATCGCCTTCAGCCCGAGGACGAACTCCGGCTCCTTGGCCTCCCCGCGCTTGTAGTAGGTGGACTCGCCGATTCCGGCGATGGCGACCTTGCCGCGCAGGCTGCGATGCGACATCGCCGCATTGTCCCACGAGCCCACGTCAGTCGTCGTCCGGGCCGGCAGGCGCCGGGGTCCCGGCTGCGTCGGGAAGCTCGAGCACCCGCCCCGCCTCGCCCGCGGGCAGGGACTCGACCTCGCGCAGCTTCCGCGTGATCGCGCGCGTGCGCACGCCCGTCTCGTCGATCGTGTTGCTGGCGCTCTGGAGCTGCTTCTTCACCTTGTCGAGAACGTCGCCGAACTTGCCGAACTCGGTCTTCACGGCGGCGAGAACCTGCCAGACCTCGCTCGCGCGCTTCTCGATCGCGAGCGTGCGGAAGCCCATGCGCAGGCTCGAGAGGATCGCCGCCAGCGTCGTCGGGCCCGCGATCACGACGCGGCAGTCCTGCTGCAGCGACTGCACGAGGCCCGGCTGGCGCAGGATCTCCGCGTAGAGCCCCTCGGTGGGCAGGAAGAGGATCGCGAAGTCGGTCGTGTGCGGCGGCTCGATGTACTTGGCCTGGATGTCGGCCGCGAAGCCGCGCACGACGCGCGCGAGCGCAGTCGAAGCCAACCGCTCGGCGTCGGTCTCGCCGGTCTCGGCGGCTTCGACGAGCCGCGTGTAGTCCTCGTGCGGGAACTTCGCGTCGATGGGAAGCCAGACCGAGGCGTTCGGATCGGAGTCGGGGCCGGGCAGGCGCAGCGCGAACTCGACGACGTCGCGCGAGCCCGGCCGCGGCTGCACGTTCCGGGCGTACTGGTCGGGCGTGAGGATCTGCTCGAGGATCGCACCGAGCTGCACCTCGCCGAAGATGCCGCGCGTCTTCACGTTGGTGAGCACGCGCTTCAGGTCGCCGACGCCCGTCGCGAGGCCTTGCATCTCGCCGAGCCCGCGCTGCACGGCTTCGAGACGCTCACTGACCAGCTTGAACGACTCGCCGAGCCGCTTCTCGAGCGTGCCTTGCAGCTTCTCGTCGACGGTCTTGCGCATCTCGTCGAGCTTCTTCTCGTTGCCCTCCTGAAGCTGCTTCAGCTGCGCGTCGAGCGTGGCGCGCATGCGTTCGAGACGCTGCTCGTTCGAATCGGTCAGGCCCTTCAGCTGCGCACCGACGGCTTCGAGCGTCCGGCGGATCGTCTCGGCGCTCGCCGCGAAGCCGGAGGTGACCTCCTCGCGGAGCGCGCGCGCCGCGCCCGAGGCCTCTTCGCGGCCGACACGCTGCTCCTCGCGCACCGCGCGCTCGGCCGCGCCGAGCGAGCTGCGGATCGCCACGAACAGGAAGACCGCGAACGCCAGCAGGACGGCGGCGGCGATTCCAGGGACCAGCCAGGGGGTGAGCTCGGGGGACACGCCGGGATTCTACCGCGTCGCGTCGGCTACTCTGGCGACGAGGAGTGCGGCTTGGTCGATTTCTTCATCGGGCGCCCCGTCTTCGCGTCCGTGCTCGCGATCCTGATCACGTTCGCGGGAGCGGTCTGCATCCCCTTTCTGCCCGTCGCACAGTACCCGGCGATCATTCCGCCGACCGTGCGGGTATCGGCGTCCTATCCCGGCGCCAGCGCAGAGGTGGTGGAGAACAGCGTCACCGTTCCCCTCGAGCAGCAGATCAACGGCGTCGAGGGGATGATGTACATGTCCTCGAACAGCGCCAACGACGGCAGCTCGACGATCATCGTCACCTTCGAGGTCGGCTACGACCAGAACATCGCGGCGGTCGACGTGCAGAACCGCATCGCGGTCGCACTGCCGCAGCTCCCCGAGGAGGTGCAGCGGTCGGGACTGACCGTCCGACGCGTCGCGACCGACCTGACGCTGGTCGTGAACCTGATCTCGCCCGACGGCTCGCGCGACGACCTGTTCCTGGCGAACTACGCGGGCATCAACATCAGCGATCGCCTGAAACGCCTGCCGGGTGTGGGCGACGTGAACATCTTCGGCGACCGCAAGTACTCGATGCGCGTCTGGCTCGACCCGGACAAGCTCGCGAAGCTGTCCGTCTCGGCGCAGGAGGTGATCGCGGTCCTGCGCGAGCAGAACCAGCAGGTCGCCGCGGGCGTGGTCGGCCAACCTCCCGCGCCGGCCGGCACCGCGTTCCAGTACGCGCTCTCGACGAAGGGGCGGCTCTCCACGCCCGACGAGTTCCGCGCGATCGTCGTGCGCACCCACCCCGACGGATCGGTTCTGCGGCTCGGCGACGTGGCGCGCATCGAGCTCGGCGCGCAGAGCTACGGCGCGTTCAGCCGGCTCGATCGCAACCCGTCGACCGGCGTGGCGGTGTTTGCGCTGCCGAGCGCGAACGCGCTCGACGTGGCGGCGGCCGTGCACGCCGAGATGAAGCGCATCGAGCCGCGCCTCCCCTCCGGCGTCTCGTACCGGATCGTGTACGAGCCCACGCGCTTCGTCACCGAGTCGATCCGCGAGGTGCTGACGACCCTCGGCGAGGCGATGATCCTCGTGTTCCTGGTCGTGTACGTGTTCCTGCAGAGCCTGCGCGCGACGCTGATTCCCGCGATCACCGTGCCCGTCTCGCTCGTCGGCACGTTCGCGCTGATGTACCTGCTCGGCTTCTCGATCAACACGCTCTCGCTCTTCGGCCTC
>CAZMKX010000447.1:0-3910 GCA_964566375.1 uncultured Myxococcales bacterium | reverse complement strand
AACGAGGAGCGATGTGAACTGCCGCGAATGCACCGATTTCCTGCACGACTACCTCTCGGGAGATCTCCCCGAGAGCCAGCGGCGCGTGTTCGAGGGGCACCTGGAGCTCTGCCCGCCGTGTCTCACGTTCCTCGAGACCTACCGCAAGACGGTCGCCCAGTGCGACCTGGTGAAGGAAGAGCCGACCGAGCCGCTTCCCGAGGCGCTGGTGAAGGCGATACTGGCCGCGCGCTCGAGCTGAGCGCATCGCTCAGCGCGCCAGTCCGATCAGCGTCTTCAGCACGCGCGCCGCCATCGGCGTGAGACGCGTTCGCGTGTAGGCCCCGGAGGCGGCCTTGATCGCTTCCGCCTGGGTCGGGTACGGCAGGATCAGGTCGACGAATCGACCGAGGCCATAGCCCGCCGACATCGCGAGCGCGAGCGTGGCGATCAGCTCCCCGGCGTGGCGCGCGACGATCGTCGCGCCGACGATCCGATCCGTTCCCTTCGCGACGTGGATCTTCACGAAGCCGTGATCCTCGCCCTCGGCACGCGAGCGGTCGTTCGCGGAGAGCGGGGTGACGTAGGTGTCGATCTCCTGGCCGGAGGACTCGGCGTCGCGCGCGTACAGGCCGACGTGCGCGATCTCGGGATCGGTGTACGTGCACCAGGGCACGCGCAGGTCGGCGACGCGCCTGCGGCCGAAGAAGAAGGCGTTGCGTACGACGAGTTTCGCTGCTGCGTCCGCCGCGTGCGTGAACTTGGTCGCCATGCAGACGTCGCCCGCCGCGAAGATGCGCCGGCTGGTGGTGCGCAGTCGCGCGTCGACCTTCACGCCGACCTTCGGATCGAACGCGACCCCGGCCGCTTCGAGACCGATCCCCTCGACGTTCGGCGCGCGGCCGATGCCGACGACGATCTCGTCGACCTCGAGCACGCGCGGCACGCCGCCGACGACGACATGCAGGCGCTTCGCCGGTCCCGCGCGCTCGACGCGCGCCACGTTCGCCGAGAGCACGAGCTCGACCCCGTCGCGGACGAGCGCCTCCTGCACGATCGCGGCGGCGTCCGGATCCTCGCGAATCAGGACTTGTGGGGCGACCTCGACGAGCGCCACCCGCGAGCCCAGGCGCTGGAAGCTCTGTGCGAGCTCGCAGCCGATCGGCCCGGCGCCGATCACCGCGAGGCGCGCCGGGCGTTCCGTGAGCGAGAAGACGTTCTCGTTGGTCAGGTAGCCGGACTCGGCGAGGCCGGGAATCGGCAGCGCGACCGCGCGCGCGCCGGTCGCGATCACCGCGCGCTTGAAGCGGAGCGTCGCGCCCGCCACCTCGAGCGCGTCCGGGCGCGTGAAGCGCCCCTCGCCCAGGAAGACGTCGACGCCGAGCGCCGCGTAGCGCTTCGCCGAGTCGTGCGGCGAGATCTCGGCGCGCACTCGCCGCACGCGCTCCATCACCGCTGCGAAGTCGACGCCGACGCCATCGGGCACGCTTACACCGAAGCGCGTCGCCTCGCGCACGTCGGCCGCCGCGCGCGCGGCGCGGATCAGCGTCTTCGAGGGCACGCAGCCGACGTTCAGGCAATCACCGCCCATCGAATCGCGTTCGACCAGCGCGACGCGTGCACCGAGGCCCGCCGACACGACGGCCGTGACCAGGCCGGCGGTGCCGGCACCCAGCACGACCATGTCGTAGCGCGCCGCGGGCGCGGGATTGCGCCAGTCCGGCGGGCGCACGTTCTGCTCGAGCATCCGGTTCCAGGCGTCCTGCGGCTGCACGCTTCCGTCTCGGCTCATGGCGCCAGGGCCCCTCCGCAGCTCGAGCCCGCGCCCGCCGTGCATCCGAAGCAGTGCGAGCCGGTCGCGATCGCGTCGCCCGCGAGCGCGGCGAGCGCGTCGATCTCGAAGATCGTGCGCCGTTTCGCTCCCGCCGGCAGATCGAGCGCCTGGTTGAAGTCGCAGTCGAAGAGCTCGCCGCGCCAGTCGACCGACACCGTGCTGCGGCACATCAGCCCCGGCACCGCCGCCGGGTTGAAGTGATTCACGAGCAATGCCTGATAGGCAACAAGCTCGCCTCGGCGCGCGAGCCAGTCCGCGTAGCGCCGGATCGGCATGTTCGTGATCGTCAGCAGCCGATCGAAGACGATCCCGTGCCGGTCGGCCAGCGCCGTCTTGTAGTCGAGCTCGAGCGACGGCTGCGGTGGAGGGAGCGACGGACCGACCGGGTTGTAGACCAGGTCGAGGCGCAGGCCGCGTCCGGGCACGCCGTATCCCAGCGCGTTCAGAGCTCGGAGCGCCGAGAGGCTCCGCTCGAAGACCCCGCGGCCGCGCTGACCGTCGACGTTTTCGCTCTCGTAGCACGGCAGCGAAGCGACGACATCGACCCCGCTCGATGCGAGAAAGGTCGCGGTATCTTCCTGACCCGCCTCGTCGAGCACCGTGAGGTTGCAGCGGTCGATCACGCGCAGGCCCCGCGCGCGCGAGGCGCGCACGATCTCGCGGAACTGCGGGTGCAGCTCCGGCGCGCCTCCGGTCAGGTCGACGGTGTCGATCGTCGGGTCGGCCGCGAGCAGCGCGAGCGCCCGCTCGATGGTGCGCGCGTCCATCGCCTCCCGGCGCTTGGGCGACGACTCGACGTGGCAGTGATGACAGGCCAGGTTGCAGCGCCGAGTGAGATTGAGCTGAAGCGTGCGCGCCGCGCCGCGCCGGAGCGGACTGAGCGCGTGCCTGGCAAGAGTCTCTTCGAAGCTTCCGGTCACGCGGTTCCTCACTCGGACGAGAGCTGCCGGTCGGCGTCCCAGGCTAGCGTTTCCCCGCGGCCGTCGTCCGCGTCCGGCAAACGCGCGACGGGTGCGACCGGCGGAGGCTCCGCGCCGACGCCGCGCCGCCCCCGGACGGACGCGCGATTGCGGTTCGATTGCGGTGCCGCGTGCATGCCCGGGATCATACGCGCCACCCCCTCGACCGGTTGCAGGCGATCGAGCCGCAGGCTAGCACTGAAGCCGATGCGCATCGCACCGCCGCTCGCTCTCGCGATCGCGATCGCGATCCAGCCCGGCTTCGGGCGCGCGCAAGGCGAGTACCGACCGCCGCCGCACGTGAACGCCGACGAGATCGCGCTCAACTTCCTGGCGGGCCGCTACATCACGCCCGTGACGTGCAAGCGCACCGATGGCACGACGCTCGAGGTCGAGAACGCGGTCGAGCTCCGACTCGCGCCCGACGCCGGTGGCGGACGCGCGCTGAAGGCCACCTTCGCGGGCATCGACGTCGCGGACGCCGCGTACTGCTACTCGAGCATCGAGCGGCGGGTCCTCGACCGCCGCGGCTCGATCTTCCTGCACTTCCGGGCGCGCAACCGGCCCGACTTCGGACTCTCCGATTTCCGCCGCATGGCAAAGGCCGGGCCGCTGACCTACAACGCGCACCGGGGCAAGCTCTTCGTGCGGGAGATCGATCCGAACGAAGCTCCGGCGGCGTCGACCGAGCTCGACTTCGATGGCGGCGAGAGCCGGCTCGTCGTCGAGTCGGTGCCCGACGGCACCGATGGTGCGAAGCTCGTCACACGGTTCTTCGAGCAGAATCCGCCGGACCCGGCCAAGCCGCGCCGCATTTACACGTTCCGGTTCTTTCCGCGCGAGGGCGAGGGCTTCACGTTCATCGCGATCGAGGATGACCGGCGCTGGCGGTAGCCCGAGCGGGCCGTACGGCCCCGAATTGCGCCTTGGGCGGTCGAACGTCAAGGCCGCTTGCGGGGGGGCCGATAGCAAGCGCGGGAGCCCTACGAGATGCCAACCAATTCCGGGATCGAGCGACGCCGCCTGCGCCGCGTGATGAAGCGGATCCCGGCTGCCTTCGAGGCCGGAAAACTCCGCGGCAAAGGCCACATCAAGAACGTCTCGAAAGAAGGGCTGTTCGTGCGCACGAACGTCCTCC
>CAZMKX010000446.1:0-3912 GCA_964566375.1 uncultured Myxococcales bacterium | reverse complement strand
TCGCGATCCCGGCATTGTTCACCAGGATGTCGACGAAGCCGAAGTCGCGCTCGGCGGCTTCGACCAGCGCCTTGCAGTCGTCGTAGCTGTCGACCGAGCACGCGTAGGCGCGCGCGCGGCGGCCGAGCGCCTCGATCGCGGCGACCGTCTCCTTCGCCGCCGCCTCGTCCTTGCGGTAGTTCACGACGACGTCCGCGCCGTCCTCCGCCAGGCCGAGCGCGATGCCCTTGCCGATTCCTCGGCTTCCGCCCGTGACCAGTGCCACCCGACCTGCCAGCGACATTCGCGCTCCCTCCGTTCGAGGCAGCGATCATAGGAGATCGAGGGCGGGGAAAGCGACCGCGGCGCTTCGCTCAGTCGTCGAGGCCGCCGCGGCGCTTGTCGATCTTGTCGCCCTTCTTGTCGAGCCGCTTCTCGATCCGCGCGCCCTTCTTGTCGAGGCGCTCGTTCTTGCGCTCGCCCTTGGCGTCGAGCTTCGCGTCGATCCGGTCGCCCTTGGCGTCGAGGCGCGCGGCCTTGTTCTCGCGGCCGTTCTCGAGCGCCTTCTGCGCGCGCTTGTCGAGCTTCGCGTTCTTGCGGTCGCCCTTCGCGTCCAGGCGCTCCTCCTTGCGGTCGCCCTTCGCATCCAGGCGCTCCTCGATCCGTTGGCCCTTCGCGTCGAGACGGTCGTTGGCCTTGTTGCCGGTCGGAGAGTCGGCCCACGCCGGCGCTGCGGCCAGCCAGAGGCCTGCGGCCAGGGCGGGGAGGACGTTCCGGGTGATCTTCGAGGTGCGCATCTTCGGTTCTCCTTCAGTGCCTCGGTTGGCGGCGATCCGTCTCTGGATCGACCAGGATGGACGTCGGATGAACCGGCGAATTCGCAAGCGGTCGCACCGCCGCGCCCGGGCGCAAGCGCTTCGCCGCCGTAGCTGCGCTGCCTGCGCGCGACTTGCGGGTCGCGCTCAGCGCTTGCGCGGCAGCGAGTGCTCCCAGTCGGCCAGGATCGCGCGCAGCGCCGACACGAAGGCGAGCGGCTGGTCGAGCAGCAGGTGGTGGTAGGCCTGGGGGATCTCGACCACCGGCGCGTTCCGGTCGAGCAGCTCGTACATGTAGTCCGCGACGTCGGGCGTGACCAGGAACGAGAGCTCGCCGCGGAAGAGCGCCACCCGACAGCGCACCTGCGCCAGGTTCTCGGCGATCGACTCGGGCGTCGCGCGCTGGAACACGACCGGGTCGAACTTCCAGGTCCAGCCCGACTCCGTCTGGTGTAGCGAGTGTCGCGCGACGTGGTCTACGATCCAGTCGTTCTCGCACGGCTGGGGCGGGATCAACCGGAACTTCGCGACGGCCGTCTCGAAGTCCTTGTACGTCTTCGGATTGCGGAAGGCGCGGCCGCGCGTTCCCTCCTCGGACTCGGGGTCGGGACGCCGCACCGGCGAGTCGACGATGATCGCGCCGGCGAGCCGGTCGCCGAAGCGCGCCGCGGCGGCGATGCAGACGATCCCGCCCATGCTGTGCCCCACGAGCAGCGGCGCACCGACGATTCCCGCGTGGCGCGCGACCGCCATCACCTCGTCGGCCCAGACCTCGCGCCGGTACTCGCTGCGCCGTCCGCTGTCACCGTGCCCGGACAGGTCGAGCGCGACGACGTGGTACTGCGAGGTGAGCAGCGGCGCGATGAAGCTCCACCAGTGCGCGTGCGCCGCGCCGCCGTGCACGAGCACGATGCCCGGCTTCTCGCGGTCGCCCCACTGCAGGTAGTGGATCGCGCAGCCCTGGACGTCGATCGTGACGTCCTCGGGCTTCTGCGCGAGCGCGCGCCGGAACCAGTCGGGCGCTTCGCTCAAAGCTCGTAGCGCTTCTTGAGCTCCGGATCGCGCGACGCGATCAGCTCCGCCAGCGTCACCATTACCTTGCACTGCTTGAACGTCGCGTCGTCCTGCATCTTGCCCTCGAGCATGACGGTGCCGCTGCCGTCGGGCATGGCCGCGATCACGCGCTTGGCCCAGAGCACCTCGTCGGGCGGCGGGCTGAACACGCGCTTGGCGATCTCGATCTGGCTCGGGTGCAGCGACCACGCGCCGACGCAGCCCATCAGGAAGGCGTTGCGGAACTGGTCCTCGCAGCCGACCGGGTCGTCGATCGCGCCGAAGGGGCCGTAGAAGGGCAGGGCGCCGGTGGCCGCGCACGCGTCGACCATACGCCCCATGGTGTAGTGCCAGAGGTCCTGCTGCGCGGTCGTGCGATTTGCCTCGGGGTTCGAAGCGTCCGGGTCGGTGCGCACGAGGTAGCCCGGGTGGCCGCCGCCGACGCGCGTGGTCTTCATGCGCCGCGACGCGGCGAGATCGGCAGGGCCCAGGCTCATGCCCTGCATGCGCGGTGAGGCCGCGGCGATCTCCTCGACGTTCGCCACGCCGAGCGCGGTCTCGAGGATCGCGTGCACCAAGAGGGGCTTGCGCAGGCCCGCCTTCGCCTCGAGCTGCGCGAGCAGCTGGTCGACGAAGTGGATGTCCCAGTTGCCCTCGACCTTCGGAATCATGATCACGTCGAGCTTGTCGCCGACCTCGCCCACGAGCCGCGTCAGGTCGTCGAGCATCCACGGGCTGTCGAGCGAGTTCACCCGCGTCCAGAGCTGCGTTTCGCCGAAATCGGAGTCGCGTGCGATCTTGATCAGGCCCTCGCGCGCGTCGATCTTGCGCTCGGTCGGGATCGCGTCCTCGAGGTTCCCGAGCAGGATGTCCACCTGCCTGGCGATGTCCGGCACCTTCGCGGCCATGCGCGGATTGCTCGGATCGAAGAAGTGGATCATCCGCGACGGGCGCACCGGCACCTCGCGGAGCGGGGCGGGCGCGCCGATGGCCTTCGGCGCGAAGAAGCTGCGGGGACTGCGCATGGGATCTCTCCTCGGAAGGGCTGCGCAGTCTACCAACGGGCCCGCCGTCTGAAAACGCCGGGCGGATCGCCTAGAATCCGGCGGAACCCAAACGAGGAGCGACCCCCATGGCGATCAAAGTCGGCGACCGCATTCCCAAGGCCACCCTGAAGCGCCTCACGCCCGAGGGCATCAAGGACATCAACACCGAGGAGTTCTTCAAGGGCCGCAAGGTCGTGCTCTTCTCGGTGCCGGGCGCGTTCACGCCCACCTGCTCCGCGAAGCACCTGCCCGGCTTCGTCGAGAAGGCCGACGACATCAAGGCGAAGGGCGTCTCGGAGATCGTCTGCATCTCCGTGAACGACGCGTTCGTGATGGATTCCTGGGGCAAGGACCGCAACGTCGGCACGAAGGTCACGCTGCTCGCCGACGGCAACGCCGAGTTCTCGCGCGCGCTCGGGCTCGAGTTCGACGGCTCGGGCTTCGGCATGGGCATCCGCGGACAGCGCTTCTCGGCGCTCGTCGAGGACGGCGTCGTGAAGACGCTGCACGTCGAGGCGCCCGGGAAGTTCGAGGTGAGCAAGGCCGAAGTCATCCTCGGTGACCTGAAATGAAGTTCGGGATCTTCTACGAGCACCAGCTGCCGCGGCCCTGGGAAGAGGGCGCCGAGCAGCGCCTGTTCCAGGAAGCGCTCGACCAGGTCGAGCTCGCCGACAAGCTCGGCATCGACTACGCGTGGGAGGTCGAGCACCACTTCCTCGAGGAGTACTCGCACTCCTCCGCGCCGGAGGTCTTCCTCGCGGCGTGCAGCCAGCGCACCCGGCGCATCCGACTCGGCCACGGCATCGTGCTCTGCCCGCCGGGCTACAACCACCCGGCGCGGATCGCGGAGCGGATCGCGACGCTCGACCTCGTTTCGAACGGGCGCGTCGACTTCGGCACGGGCGAGTCGAGCGCGATCGCGGAGCTCGGCGCGTTCAAGGTGCCCGTCGACCAGAAGCGCGATCAGTGGCGCGAGACGGTCGAGCAGATCGCCAACATGATGGTGATGAACCCGTACC
>CAZMKX010000445.1:0-3918 GCA_964566375.1 uncultured Myxococcales bacterium | reverse complement strand
TCTGGTCGCGCGCGGACCGCGAAGCCGCGATGACCGTGCGCGCGGAGCCGGCTTCGGGCGGCGAAGCGCGTACGGGCACGGCAACCGCGAAGGCCGACGCCGACTTCAGCGCGCAGGTCGAGCTCGGCGGACTCACGCCCGACACGCTCTACCGCTACCGCGTCGCCTTCGAGAACGCGCAGGGGCGCACGGAGCAGACCGGAAGCTTCCGGACCGCGCCCGCGCCCGAGACCGCGCGCACGCTGTCGTTCGTCGTCGGCGGCGATCTCGGCGGCCAGGAGTTCTGCCGGGATCCCGTGACGGGCTACGCGATCTTCCGCCACGCCGCCGCGCTCGAGCCCGACTTCTTCATCGCGAACGGCGACATGATCTACGCCGACTCGACCTGTCCGGCCGAGACGCCCGACGACCAGCCGAACATCCCCGCCGACTTCCCCGCGATCCACGAGAAGTCGGTCGACTGGCAGAACGGCGCGCAGGTTCTCGAGGTGTACCGCGCGCACTGGCGCTACAACCGCGCGGACCCCGCGTTCCAGGAATTCCTGCGGAAGACGCCGCTGCTCGCGCAGTGGGACGACCACGAGGTGATCAACGACTTCGGCGGGCCCTGGTCCGGCTTCCCGCGCGAGCCGGAGCGCCCCGGCTACCGGAACCTGGTCGAGCTCGGCCGCCGCGCGCTGTTCGAGTGGCATCCGATGCGGCGCGATCCCGACGAGCCCGGGCGCATCTACCGCGCGACGCGCTGGGGACGCAACGCCGCGATCTTCCTTCTCGACGCGCGCTCGTACCGGAGCCCGAACCGCGCGTCCGACACCGCGGAGGGCCGCAAGACCCTGCTCGGCCCCGCGCAGCTCGCGTGGTTGAAGGATTCACTTCGGAAGTCGAGCGCGACCTGGAACGTGATCAGCTCGGACGTGCCGCTTTCCATTCCGACGGGCTACTCCGCGAAGACGCTGGGCCGCGACGCGTTCGCGGCGGGCGACGCCGATCCGTTCTCGGCCAGCACCGGCTTCGAACGCGAGCTCGCGGACCTGGTCGCGTTCCTCGATCGCGAGAACATCCGCAACGTCGTCTTCGTGGCCACCGACGTCCACTTCGCCGCGCAGATCCGCTATCAGGGGGACTACGACGGGGACGGCGACCGCTACACCTTCCACGAGCTCATCAGCGGTCCGCTCCGCGCATTCCGGACCCCGGTGCCCGCCGCGCCCGACCCGACGCTGCACCCGACGGTGCTCTACGCCGAGGGGGGCCTGTTCAACTTCGCGTTCCTCCGGATCGAGTCCACCCCCGACGGCGTCTACCTGCACACGGACGTTCGCGGGGCCGACGGTGGCGTGCGGCCGGGCTCCGCTCTCAGCTTGATGGCCGAGTAGCGCCGTCCGCGTATACTCGCCGCGATGGGACGACCGCTTGCCTGAATCCGAGCGCCGACTCGCGGCGATCCTGTTCTCGGACCTCGAGGGCTACACCGCGCAGATGGGCGCGGACGAGACGCGCGCGATCGCGGCGGTGCAACGCGCGCGAGTCGAGCAACGCGAGCAGGTCGCGCGATTCCACGGCGACTGGCTGCAGGAGATCGGCGACGGCGCGCTGTGCACGTTCGGGAGCGCCGTCGACGCGGTGAGCTGCGCGCTCGAGATCCAGCGCTCCTTCGCGCGCGATCCCGACGTACGCTTGCGCATCGGCATCCACGTGGGCGACATCGTCGTCTCGGGGCGCGACGTGTTCGGCGACGGCGTGAACATCGCCGCGCGCATCCAGGCGCTCGCCTCGCCCGGCGGGATCTGCGTCTCCGAGAAGGTCTACGACGAGATCCGCAACAAGCCCGGCTTCGAGGTGCGCCCGCTCGGCGCGCAGCGGCTCAAAAACGTCGACCACGCCGTGCGCGTATTCGCGCTCGAGACGGACGCGCAATCGGCTCCTCCCCCGGCACGGCGCGGCATGCGCGTGGGCGTGGGCGCGATTCTCACCGTCCTGGTACTCGTCGGCGGGTTCTTCGGCGCGGACACCAACCGGCGCGAGTCGCTCATCGCGGGCTTTCTGATGGAGATGCCGAAGTGGGTCGGCGATCCGCTGGAGCAGAAGCTCGGCTTCACCACCGCGAGCGACGGCGTGCGAATCGCGTACGCGACGACCGGCGAGGGCCCGCCCGTCGTGCAGGTGCTCGGCTGGCTCACGCACCTCGAACGTGGCTTCTCGAGCCCCATGTACGACGCGGGCGACACCCTCCGCACGCTCTCGGCGAAGCACACGCTGGTTCGCTACGACGGGCGCGGCAGCGGCCTCTCGGACCGCGACGTCGCCGACATGTCTCTCGAAGCCCGCGTGCGCGACCTCGAGGCGGTGGTCGACGCGCTCGGTCTCGAGCGCTTCGCGATCCAGGCGATCTCCGCGGGCGGCCCGACGGCGATCACCTACGCCTCCCGCCACCCCGAGCGCGTCACACGAATCGTGTTCTACGCGTCGTTCGCGCGCTCGATGGCCTTCACGGGCTCGAAGGAGCGCGCGCGCTACGACGCGATCGTCGCGCTCATGCGCGCGGGCTGGGGTGAGGAGAGCAACGCCTACCGCAACGTGTTCACCAGCCTGATCGCGCCCGACGCCGAGAGCGTGCAGCTGCGGGTGATGAGCGAGTTCCTGAAGATCGCGAACAACGGAAACGACGCCTCGCGCATGCTGGAGTCCCTGCTCGACACCGACACGAGCGAGCTGGCGCGCCAGCTGCGCGTGCCGGCTCTCGTCCTGCACGATCGGGGCGACGCGCTGGTGCCGTTCGAGCCCGGCGGGCGCGACCTGGCCGCGCTGGTGCCGGGCGCCCGACTCGAGGTCTTCGACAGCCGGAACCACATGCTCGCCCCGAACGAGCCCGAGTTCCCTCGCCTGTGGAAGGAGACGGTCGCATTCCTGGACCAGGACGTCTCCCCGCCGGTGAGCGACTAGCCGAGCCGGCTGCCCCGCCCCTGGGCAGCGCCCGCCCGAAGATCGCACAGCGGCTCGCGCCCTCGCTCGGCTGCGCGTCCCCGATCGAGGCACGCCTCTTGCTCCCCTGTCGGTCGGGTTTCGAAGGGGAGTCCGATGCTGACCGGCGAACGGCTGTCGTACGAGCGAGCGCTCGGCTTCGACGAGGCAGTCGACCCCCAGTGCCGCCTGCGGCCGCACTACGCGGCGGTTTTCCAGGAGCTTTCGCGGCTTCCGCCCGCGGAGATCGCCTCGCGCGAGCGGCTTCGCGACTCGATCTTCCGGCGGCTCGGCATCACCTTCGCGGTCTACGGCGACGCGGGCGGGCTGGAGCGGACCTGGCCGATG
Organism: uncultured Myxococcales bacterium; assembly: GCA_964566375.1. Lineage (GTDB taxonomy): Bacteria > Myxococcota_A > UBA9160 > SZUA-336 > SZUA-336 > VGRW01. The sequence continues at coordinate 609 of CAZMKX010000445.1, read as the reverse complement.
GACCTGGTTCCGCGGATCATCCCCGCGGTCGAGTGGGCGCGCGTCGAGAAGGGGCTCGCCCAGCGCGTGCGCGCCCTGAACCTGTTCCTGGACGACATCTACACCGGAGAGTCGGCCGCGCTGCACGACGGGATCGTGCCGCGGCGACTGGTCGTCTCGTCCGACGGGTTCGTGCGCGAGGCGGTCGGGATCCGCGTGCCGCACGGCGCGCGCTGCCTGGTCGCGGGCATCGACCTGGTGCGCGACGGCGACGGAACGTACCGCGTGCTCGAGGACAACCTGCGGACGCCGAGCGGCATCTCGTACGTGCTCGAGAACCGCGCCGCGCTCACGCGCGTGATGCCCACGCTCTCCGCGCGGCACCGCATCCGTCCCGTGCACCACTACGCGTCGTCCCTGCTCGCGTCGCTGCAGTCGATCGCGCCGCGCGCGCGCGGCTCGAGCCCGCGCGTGGTGGTGCTGACGCCCGGCATCTTCAACTCGGCGTACTTCGAGCACGCCTTCCTGGCGCGGCAGCTCGGCGCGGAGCTCGTCGAGGGTCGCGACCTGGTGGTCGAGAACCACGTCGTGTACGCGCGCACGACCAAGGGTCTGGAGCGCGTCGACGTG
>CAZMKX010000444.1:0-3926 GCA_964566375.1 uncultured Myxococcales bacterium | reverse complement strand
CGCGTCTCGGGGGAGTCGGGGCCGAACTCGGCCTTCATCACGATGATCATGGGTCTCGGATAGTACTGTGATACGGTGCGCACTCGCTAGCCGAGGGCCCTGATCGAATGAACGGAACCCGCGCCGGACGCCTGCTTTGCGCAGCGCTCGCACTCGGCTTGCTGGCGGCCGACACGCCAGAGCAGATGCGGGACCTCGAGGTCGAATCGGAGCGCACGCCCACGCGCCTGCTCGAGACGCCGCTCGGGGTCTCGGTCATCTCGTCCGAGGAGATCCAGAAAGCGGATCCGGCGACCTCGATCGAGTCGGCCTTCGACCTGGTGCCCGGAACGTTCTCCCAGGGCGGCACGAACTACGCGCAGGATGCCCGCGTCTCGATCCGCGGCTTCGGCTCGACCGCGCAGTTCGGAATTCGCGGAATCCACATGTACGTCGACGGCGTGCCCTCGACGTTGCCGGACGGCCAGAGCGAGGTGGACTCGCTCGAGATGGACTTCGTCGACCGGATGGACGTGATCCGCGGACCGATCTCGTCGCTGTACGGCGGAGGCGGCGGGGGGATCGTCACGTTCGACACGTTCGCACCGACCGCCGAGCCCTACGTGCGGCTGCGGTCGTCCTGGGGCTCGTACCATCTCGGGCGCTACAGCGCGCTGACCTCGGGCACGGTCGAGGGCACCGGCTACGTGTTCGGGATCTCGGACACCCACGTCGACGGCTACCGCGACCATGCCAAGGCCGCGCAGTGGAACCTGCTCGCGAAGCTCGAGCGCGAGCTCTCCGACGGCACGGTCGTGGGCTTGAACTTCTCGAACGTCACGGCGCCCAAGGGTGAGGAGCCCGGCGCCCTGACCCAGGCGCAGGTCGACGAGGACCGCCGACAGGCGCAGCCGCAGGCGCTGACCTTCAACGCGCGCGAGAAGCTCGACCAGCAGAAGCTCGCGGTCACGGTGAGACACCCGTTCGGCGAGGGCCGCCAGCTGCGCGGCCTGGTGTGGGGCCTGCAGCGCGACTTCACGAACGCACTGACCTTCAACCGGCGCGTGAATCTCGACCGCAAGGCGTATGGCGGATCGCTCGTCTACGACGACACCACCACCTTCCTGCACTGGACCGGCGGCGTCGACGTCGACCTGCAGCGCGACGTGCGCGTGAACTTCGAGAACATCGGCGGCGCGCGTGGCAACGAGAACTTCAACCAGTCCGAGAACGTGAGCGCGGTCGGGCCGTGGCTGCAGGCCGACCTTCCGCTCGACTACGGATTGGGCGTCACCGCCGGCGCGCGCTGGGACTGGACGCAGTTCGACTTCGGCGACCGCTACGTCGAGGGGACGAACGGCGACGCGTCGGACACGAAGACGTTCCGCGATCTGTCGCCGCGCTTCGGCGTGTACTGGAAGCAGTCCGACGCGCTCTTCGCCTACGCCAACTACGACAGCGGCTTCCAGGTTCCGACGACGACCGAGCTGCAGTCACCCGAGGCCGACGGCGGCTTCCAGGCGGATTTCGACGCCGAAAAGACCACCGGCGTCGAGGTCGGCGCCAAGGGCCTGCTCTGGAACCGGGTCTATTACGACGTCGCGCTCTTTGCGCTGCGCGTGCGTCACGTCGCGGTGCCCTACGAGAACGCAGCGGGAATCACGTTCTTCCGCGATGCGGGCGAGTCACACCGCCGCGGCCTGGAGTTCGCTTTCTCGGCCTGGCTCACCGAAGGTCTGTCCGCACGCGGCAGCTACACGTACGCGAGCTATCGCTACCACGACTTCGACTCCGTCGATCTCGGCTCGGGAGACGTCGTCTCGCAGGACGGAAACCTCGAACCGAATGCGCCGGTGAACGTCGCCGGGCTCGAGCTCCGCTACGAGCACCCGTCGGGCTTCTTCGCGATCGGCAGCCTGCGCTACTTCTCCAAGCTCTGGGTCGACGACGCGAACACCGCCACGGCGCCCGCGGCGACGACCTCCGATCTGCGACTCGGTTGGGAGCTTCGCCGCGGCGATCTCGTCGTCGAGCCGTTCCTCGGCGTGCGCAACTGGACGGGGACGAAGTTCGACGACCGCATCCGACCGAACGCGACCTTCGGGCGCTACTACGAGCCCGCGCCGCGCTCGAACGTGTACGCGGGTCTCGAGCTGCGCTTCGCGGGTCCGATCCCCTGAGCTCAGGGTCGGGACCCGAGCTGCCGGTCGAGCGCGGCTTCGAGGTTCCCCGGCTTCTCCATGTCGCGCGCGAGCGCCGTCGCGGACTCGATCTCGGCGGCGCTCATGCTCCGGGCGAGCTGGCCCCGGTGCCCGATCGCCGGATTCCCGTTCGGATCGCGATCGGCGGAGACGGTGTAGAGCGCGTAGGCGATCACCGGATCGCGAGTGACTCCCTGCCCGACGTTGTAGAGATTCGCGAGCAGAAGCTGCGCCCGCGCATCTCCGCCGCCCGCCGAGCGCCGATACCAGCGCGCGGCCTCGGCGACGTCGGCGGCTACACCGGTTCCGCTCTCGTAGAGAACCCCGAGCAGGAGCTGCGCGCCCGGATTGCCCTGGTCGGCGGATCGTCGATACCAGGCCAGCGCCTGCGGAAGGCTCCGCTCGACGCCGTCGCCGTTCTTGTACATCTCGGCGAGCGCGAACTGCGCCTGCGCGTTGCCTTGCTCCGCGGAGAGCCGATACCACTTGACCGCTTCGGCGAGATCCTTCGGCACGCCCTGCCCCAGGTCGTACATTTCGCCCAATCGAAGCTGCGCCGCGGCGTCGCCCGCGAGGGCATCGCTTCGCGTGTCGGCGCTCGCCCGCCAGGCGCCGAGGGCGCAAACGGCGCAAAGCATGCCGATCGTGACGACTCGCCTCATCCTCACTCCTTCGCCGAACCGATCCGGCGGGTGTAGACCAGCGCCCTTCGCCGGGTCAAACGCGTCGGCGCGGATCCGCCGTTCTACACGCCCGAGTGTCTGGTCCGAGCGCAACCGCTCGCGGAATGGCACCATGTGGAAACGATGGAATCCGCACCCCAGAACCGCGTCTCGATCGGGTCGCTCGTCACGAACCTCAAGATGGAAGCCTGGGGACCCGGGAAGATCCTCGAGCTCTCGGGCACGGTGGGAACGGTGCACTTCCGCGACCTCCCGACCGGCGAGCAGGTGCGCAAGATCGGCCTGCCGTACCTCTCCCTCGCGCAGCAGCAGTCGGATCCGACGCTCGATCTCGTCGAGCTGCCCAGCGCAAAGCGCGCCGCGGCCAAGCGGAAGCGCGCTGCGCCGCGTCCGAAGAAGGTCGTCGCGAAGAAGCCGGAGCCGGTTGCGGAGCCCGTCGACTCCACCGACTGAGTCGCGCCGTCCGCCGAAGCGGCCCGACCCCGATCGAAATCGAACGCAGGAGGCCCGATGCCGGACGTCGCCATGTGGGGCAAGGCGCTCACCGTCATGCCCCGGATCAGCAAGCAGGACTGGGACGGACTCGACCTCGTCTCGCGTTGGCTGATCGCCACGCGCGCCGCCGTGATCATCATGACGTTCACGTCCGCGGCGTTCGCGGGTCTGCTCGCGGCGAAAGCCGGGCGCTTCGACGCGCTCCTCTTCGCACTCGTTACGGTCGGCCTCTGTCTCGCGCACGCGACGAACAATCTCGTGAACGACCTCACCGACTACTGGAAGGGCGTCGACGAGGGCAACTACTTCCGGACGCAGTACGGACCGCAGACGGTGCAGGACGGATTCCTGACCGTGCGACAGCTCCTGCTCTACGCGGCGCTCACGGGCGCGGCGGCGCTCGCGGTCGGCATCTACCTCGTCGCGCTGAGGGGCGAAATCGTGCTCTGGCTGCTCGGCGCCGGCGCGTTCTTCGTGCTCTTCTACACGTTTCCGCTGAAGTACATCGGGCTCGGCGAGCCGGCGGTGCTCGCGGTCTGGGGGCCGCTTATGGTCGGCGGCAGCTACT
>CAZMKX010000443.1:0-3932 GCA_964566375.1 uncultured Myxococcales bacterium | reverse complement strand
GCCGCGCGCCAGCTCGGACTCCACCGCCAGAGCCTGCAGCGCAAGCTGCGCAAGTTCACGCCGCGAACCTGAACGCGCGGGGCAAACGTCGCGAAGCGCATCTGCCGAGAGGGATCCGATGACGAAGTCCACTCCGATCCTGCTCGTCGCGCTGGTGTTCCTGGCGCTCGGGGTCCGCGCCGCGGAGCCGGCCCCGCCTGCGCCGGGCCTGCCCAAGCACATGCCGACGCTCCTGCCGATCAGCGCGCCGCCGGCGAGCTACCCGAAGGACGTGCCGATTCCCGACGGCGCGAAGCCGATCGCCGCGGCCGATCGCGAGATCGGGCTGATCATCGTCTTCATGGCCAAGGGAAAGTCCGAGCCGATGCGCGTCTACTACGAGGGCGAGCTCGTGAAGAGCGGATTCACGATCGCCGGTGCCGACCGGATCGGGCCAGATCAGGGCATCTTCGCCACGAAGGGCGAGCGAACCCTGACGGTCTTCTTCGAAGAGCGCGGTGAGGATCTGCAGATCCAGATCGCCCACGTGCCCAAGCCGCCCGCAAAGCCGTAGAGAGGCGCGAATCGGGCGGCTCCCTTGCCGATACGGCGGGCGGGGGAGGGCGTCCGATCCGCTGGCTTGTCGACACGGCTGTGCGCGTCTGGGGGCTCGCGTCGGCGCCGGTCGACGAGACGACGCTGGGCTTGCAGACCATCCTGCGCCGCGCGGCCCGGCGCTCGAGCGCGCTCCTGCTCGTGCTCTCGCCGCTCGTCGAAGGGGTGGCCGTCCTGGCGGGGATCTCCGACGCGGAGCGCGCGCTGATCGCCGACGGCGCGACGGAGGTCGGCATCCTCGCCGCGTTCGTCCTCGCGCGCACGTCCCTCGGCGCGAGACGGCCCGAGCTGCCGCTCTTCCTGCTCGCCTCCGTGATGAACGTGACGCTGCTCTTCGCGTCGTGGCACCTGCGCACGGAGCTCAACGTCTACGGCTTCCTGCCGCCGGTGATTCCGCTCGCGCTGGCAGCCTTCGCGCCGCTTCGGCCGTCGCTCTTCCTGGTGCTGGGCCTGCAGGTTGCACTCGTGTACCCGATTGCGCTCGCGGTCGCTCCGTCGCGGCTCGCGATCGACCCGTGGCTGTACGGAACGCTCGCGCTCGCGCTCGCGGCGCTCGCAGCAGCCGCGGCGCGCAGCCACCGGGAGCTCTGGACCGCGCTGATGCTCGCGCGCGAGAAGGCGCTCGAGGCGACACGGCTGAAGTCCGAGTTTCTCGCCAACATGAGTCACGAGATCCGCACGCCGATGACCGCGATCCTCGGCTTCGCCGACGAGCTCGAATCCACGATCTCCATGCGCAGCGGAGACGATCCGGCGCGCGTCGCGCTGCAGACGATCCGGCGCAACGGGGACCACCTGCTCGCGCTGATCAACGGCATCCTCGATCTCTCGAAGATCGAGGCGGGCAAGCTCGAGGTCACCCGCATGCGCGTCTCGCCGCTCGAGCTCGTGGCCGAAGTCGTGCAGCTCTTCTCGCAGCGCGCGCGCGACAAGCGCCTGGCGCTGCTCGCTCGCTGCGAAGGGCCCGTTCCCGAAACGATCCTCTCCGACGCCGTGAGACTGCGGCAGATCGCGATCAACCTGGTCGGGAACGCGATCAAGTTCACGCACGAAGGAAGCGTGAGCCTCGTCGTTCGGCTGGCCGCGCCGCAGCCGCCGTCCGGGCCCCTGCTCGAGATCTCGATCGAGGACACAGGCCCGGGCATCGAAGCCGAGCAGCAGCGCATCGTCTTCGAGCCGTTCACCCAGGTGCAGAGCGCGTCGACGCGCGAGTTCAGTGGAACGGGCCTGGGGCTCTCGCTCTCGCGACGCCTGGCGCGTCTGCTCGGCGGCGACGTGACGGTCGAGAGCGCGCCCGGCCGCGGCAGCCGCTTCAGGGTGCGCGTCGCGGCGGGACCGCTCGAGGGCGTGCGCTCGTGCGGTCCCGACGAGCTCGCGGCGCTGCTCGGCGCGCCGACCCCCGTTCCGGCGCAGCTCCCCGCCACGCTACGGGGCCGCGTGCTGGTGGCCGAGGACGGCCCGGACAATCAACGGCTTCTGCGCGCGATCCTGACGCGCGCGGGCCTCGACGTGGACGTCGTCGGGAACGGCGCCCTCGCCTTCGAGCGCGCGCTCGCGGCCTCCGAGCTCGGTGAGCCGTTCGACGTCGTGCTGATGGACATGGCCATGCCGATCATGGATGGCTACGAGGCGACGCGGCGACTGCGAGCGCGCGGCTACACCGGTGCGATCGTGGCGCTGACCGCACACGCGATGTCGGGCGACCGCGAGCGGTGCCTCGAGGCCGGGTGCGACGACTACGCCACCAAGCCGGTCGTGCGCGCGGACCTCCTGGAGCGGCTCGCTTCGCAGCTCGACAAGGGCGCTAGAGACCGCTGAGCTTCCAGTTGCCGTCCTCCAGCGTCGCGATCGCCTGCCGGTTCTCGCGACCGACCTCACGCCAGATGAAGAACTTCCGCTCCTCGCGCACGATCTGGACCTCGGTCTCGAAACGCGTCGGCGAGAGCTCTGCGATCCAGCGGATCGAGAGTTTCTGGCGTACGTCGTTCGAGGCGAGCGAGCGCTGGTAGCTCTCGAGCTGCCCGGGACGGAGCTTCTGCACCGCTTGCAGCAGCGCCCAGTCGCGCGCGTTCATGGCGCGGTTCCAGGTCGCGAGCGTGGCACCGATCGCGCGCTTCTGCTCGGTCCGATCGGGCAGCGCGGGCCGGCTCGCGGGCGGAGGCTTCACCGGCTTCGGGCCGGCGGGGACCACGGCTCCCGATTGCGGGCCGGCGGGGTCGAGCGCCGCAGCGGCGGCCGGCGCGGGCGGGCTCGGCGGCGGCGCGGATTGCGCCGCGAGCAGGCGCGCGCGCTCGGCGTCGGCCGCCGCGCAGCCTCGCTTCGCGCTGGCCTCGGCGGAAGCGGCGGCCGGCTTCGCACCCGGGCCCGAGGTCGCCGCATCCGCCGCGCCGCGCAGCCAGTGGTCGACGAGATCCTGACACGCGCGGTTGTAGCCCTCGAGCGCGCGCGCGAACTGGCGCTCGGCCAGGTTGTAGCTGCCCTCCGCGAGCTCCCGCTCGCCGTCGGCCTGCTCCTGCTCGGTGTAGGTGATGCGCTTGCGCGCGTCCTCGAGCGCCGCGATCGCGTCGGCGCCGGAATTCCCTTCGAGCTGCTTCAGGACCGAGACCGCGAGCGCGTGGGCGGCCTCGGCGTCGCCGCGCAGCGCGACGGCCGAGGCGCGATCTCCGCGCGAGCCCAGGCCGAGCCAGAGCGCGATCGCACCGAGAAGCAGCGCTCCGCCGAGCGCGGCGACGAAAACCGGCCGCGCGCGCCGCGCGAGCCCGGACGGCGCCGTGTGGGTCGTGGGGGGTGCCGACGTCTGCGGGCGAACCGCGGCTGCGAGCGCCTCCGACATCTGCTCGGCGCTCGCGAAACGCTGGTCGGGGTTCATCCGGCAGGCGCGGCGGATCACCGTTTGCAGCGCCTCGGGGACTTCGGGCGGAAAGACGAACTCGAACTCGCGCGCGGCCCCCTGCAGGTTCCAGAGGTGCCGGAGCACTTTCAGGCTGTTCGTCGACTCGGAGCCGAGCGCCGCGTCGTAGACGGTCCGCCCCGTGAGCACGCGGTAGAGCGAGAGCCCGAGCGAGAACAGGTCCGTGCGCGTGGTGATCTCGAGCGCGAGCGACTGCTCCGGCGCCATGTAGAGCGGCGTGCCCGGCATCTCGCCCGTCTGGGTCTCGCCGGCCGCGCTCGACGACTTGGCGATGCCGAGGTCGCCGAGCACGGCGCGGTCCTGCGCGTCGACGAAGACGTTCTGCGGCTTGATGTCGCGGTGGATCACGTTCGCGGCGTGCAGGCGCGAGAGGGCCGACAGGACCTCGACGAAGTAGCGGACGATCTGCGCGAGCGAGCGCGCGTCG
>CAZMKX010000442.1:0-3935 GCA_964566375.1 uncultured Myxococcales bacterium | reverse complement strand
AGACGCTCGTCCAGAGCGCGATCGTGAGCCCGCTCGCCTCGAGCGTGGTGAGCTTGGCGATCGCGGGCACGAATGCGCCGTTCGCCACGCAGTACGCGGCGAAGAGCAGCCCGGCGCGTTCGCTCGCGCTTCTCAACGCGGCTCCGGAACGCGCGCCGGCTCCGAGAACGAGACCGCGAGATACGCCGCGAACGACGCCGCCAGCGACGCGAGATACGGCGCGACGATCGCACCGCTCCACTCGCCGGCCACCCACACGCCCGCGCCGACGACGAGCGCCGCGCTCGCGCTCCGCTCGCCGCCGATGCGCGTGAAGAGCCCGAAGCTCGCCGACACCAGCACGCCAGCGCTCGCGAAGGCGGCTGCCGCCTCGATCAGCGCGTACACGCCTTCGGCGTGCAGCGCGAGTGCGTAGGCCGCGATCCCGAACACCACCACGCCCAGGCGCGCGAGCCGCAGCTTCGCGTGGTCGGTGATCCCCGGCAGCAGCGGCACGAGCAGGTTGTGCGAGACCAGCGAGGCCGCGGCGAGCAGCGCGCTGTCGACCGTCGACAGGATCGCCGAGATCAGTGCGCCCGCGAAGATCGCGTAGAACCAGAGCGGGAAGTGCTCGAGCGCCATTCGCGGCAGGATCTGCTCGGGATCCTCGAGCCCGGGCATCAGCCGCGCACCGACGAGCGCGAGCCCGACCGGGATGATGCCGATCGCGATGTACAGAAGACCCGCTGCGAACGCGCCGTTTCGCGCGAGCTCCGGCGAACGTGCGGCCAGCACGCGCGCGACCATCTCCTGCGCGAGCACCGAGCCGCAGAGCGGAATCACCCACGCCTCCGCGCGTTCCAGGAACGAGGCCTGCACCGCCGGCGCGAGCGCGCGGCTCGTCTCGGCGAGCGACGCGAAGCTCGTGTCTCCCGAGGACATGACCACGATCGCGAGCACGATCAGACCGATTGCGAGCGTGCCGCCCTGGATCAGATCGGTGACGGCGTCGGCGAGCAGCCCGCCCGCGGCGGTGTAGACGATCACCACGCCGGCCGCGAGCGCGATCGCGAGCTCGAGCCCGATCCCCGACGACGTCGTCACGACCTGTCCGAACGCGCGGATCTGCGCCGCCGCCCAGAGCACCGAGGTCGGCGCCATCAGCAGCACGGCGAGCTTCTCGACGCGCGGCCCGAAGCGCCACGCGAACAGGTCGCCGAGCGTCGTGAGCTGGCGTCGCCAGAGCGGCACCGCGAAGACCGCGCCGAGCAGGAAGAGGCAGCCCGCATAGCCGAACGGATCGGCGGTCGCGCCCTCGAGCCCGGACGCGTACACCGCACCCGCCGCTCCGATGCAGCTCTCCGCGCCGAACCAGGTCGCGAACATCGAGAACACGACGAGCGCGGGTCCGAGCTTCCGCCCCGCGATCAGGTAGTCCGACTCGCTCGCGATCCGGCGCGAGACCAGAAGTCCGATCACGAGCTGCAAGCCCACGTAGCCGACGAGCGCGACCAGAAGCCAGTTCACGGCCGAGCCCCCACACCGTGCGCGAGCAGCGCCTGCGCCGCGCGCGCGCCGTCGATCGCCGCGCTCATGATTCCGCCCGCGTAGCCCGCGCCTTCGCCCACGGGCAGCAGGTTCGCGAAGCCGCGCGCGCGCAGCGTCTCGGGATCGCGTGGGATGCGCACGGGCCCGGAGCTGCGCGACTCGAGCCCGACGAGCAAGCCGTCGGGCCCCGCGTAGCCCGGAATCTGGCGCTCGAAGCGCACGAGCGCGTGGCGGAGCGCGTCGCGAACGCGCGGCGGCAGGAGCGCATCGATCCGGCCGGGTTTCAGGCCGAAGCGGTAGCTCGAGCGGCCGAGCTCGGCGCTCGCGCGCCCCGCCAGGAAGTCCGGCGCGCTCTGAGCCGGCGCGGTGTAGTCCGCGCCGCCGGCGTCGAAGAAGGCGCGCTCGAGCGTCTCCTGCAGCGCCACGCCGTCGAACGCGCCCGCGCCGAACTCGCGCGGACCGAGCGTCGTCACGATCGCGGCGTTGGCGTACGGCGACGAGTGCTTCGAGTTGCTCATTCCGTTCGTGCACAGGAGCCGCGGAGCGGACACGCTCGCCACGATCACGCCGCCCGGACACATGCAGAAGCTGTGCGCGCCGGGCGCGTCGTCGCCCGGCTTGGCCGTCAGCCCGTAGTACGCGGGCCCGAGCAACGCGGCTTCGGGCCCGTCGCCGTACCGGCCGCGGTCGACGAGCGCCTGCGGGTGCTCGATGCGCACGCCGAGCTGGAAGGGCTTCGCCTCGAACGGAACGCCCTGAGCGGCGAGCGCCCGCCACGTGTCGCGCGCGCTGTGACCCGGCGCGAGCACGAGCGCACGGCACGGGAGCTCGCCCGCGCGGGTCGAGAGCGCGCGCACGCGACCCGCCTCGCGCGCGTCGAGCACGAGCCCGTCGACGCGCGTGCGCCAGTGGAAGACGACGCCGAGCGCCTCGAGCCGCGCGCGCAGAAGCGGCAGGATCCGGTGCAGGCGATCGGTGCCGACGTGCGCGCGCGCGTCGAAGCGGATCTCGGCCGGCGCGCCGCACGCGACGAGCTCCTCCAGGATCGGATCCTCGAGCGGGTGATCCACGCGCGTGTACAGCTTTCCGTCGGAGTAGGTGCCGGCGCCGCCTTCGCCGAAGAGCAGGTTGCTCTCGGGGTTCGGGACCCGCGTGCGGTGGAAGGCGTTCAGGTCGCGGGCGCGCTCGCGGATCGGCGCGCCGCGATCGACCAGATCCACCGCGACCCCGTTCCGTGCCAGCGCGAGCGCGGCGAACAGGCCCGCCGGTCCTGCGCCGAGCACCGCCACGCGCGCGCCCGCGAGCGACGCGTGCACGCGCTCCACCTCGAGCCGGCCCGCGACCGGCGCGCGAACGACCCGGCCCGCGCGCAGCGCGCGCGCGAGGCCGGTTGCCGTCGAGCCGGCGTCGACGATCAGGTCCGCGTGCACGACGAAGCGCAACCGGCGCACGCGTCCGACGCGGCGCGCGTCGAGGCTGATGCGCGCGATGCGGAAGCCGCGCAGCTCCGCAGCCCGGACGCCCGCCGCCGCGAGCGCCCGCTCGCGCAGGACCGACTCGGGCTCGTCGATCCCGAGCTCGATCCCGAGCACGCGAAAGGTCTCGGTCGCGCTCACGAGCGGTCGCGCCGGTAGAGCTCCGCGACGATGCGCTCGATCGGCGGCTCCTCGAGGGAGAGATCGGCGATCGGCGCGCGCTCGCCGAGCCAGGCGATCAGCGCGGCCGCGCCGATCCGGTCGCGGCGGAAGCGCAGCACGAGCCGCGTCGCGCCGCGCGACTCGACCTCGACCGCGTCCGGCAGCGTCTCGGGCGCGCCGCTCTCGAAGTCGACGACGAGGCGCCGCTCGCTCCCGTACTCGCGCCGAATCGCGTCGACTGCGCCGTCGTACACGACGCGACCGTGGTCGATCAGGATCATCCGCGGGCAGAGCCGCTCGATGTCGGAGAGGTCGTGCGTCGTCAGCAGGATGGTCGTGCCGCGCTCCCGGTTCTCGCGCGCCAGGAAGTCGCGAATCGCCTCCTTCGCGACCACGTCGAGCCCGATCGTCGGCTCGTCCAGGAAGAGCAGCTTCGGCCTGTGCAGGAGCGACGCGGCGATCTCGCAGCGCATGCGCTGGCCGAGCGAGAGCTTGCGGACCGGCACGTCGAGAAGCGGCCGCAGGTCGAGCATCGCGTCGAGCCGCGCGAGCTGATCGGCGAACGCGCGCTCCGGGACGCGGTAGACGTGACGCAGGAGCGTGTAGGACTCGATCACCGGCAGGTCCCACCAGAGCTGGGTGCGCTGGCCGAAGACGACGCCGATCCGCTCGGCCAGGCGCTGGCGCGACTCCCAGGGCACCAGCCCCGCCACCGTCGCCCGCCCGCCGCTCGGCACGAGGATGCCGGTCAGCATCTTGATCGTCGTGCTC
>CAZMKX010000441.1:2832-3944 GCA_964566375.1 uncultured Myxococcales bacterium | reverse complement strand
GTGATGGAAGCGAACGAGCGCGCCGAGCGCGAGCAGCTCGCGCGCCGCATCGAAGCGCTGGAAGGCACCGCGGGCGCGATCGCGTGCTCGATCTGCCGTCAACCCGCCTTCGCGCCGCAGATGCGCGTGGGCGCGGTGTGTGGTCGCTCCACGCCGCGCGCGCCGGGCTTGCCTGGCTGCCCTGGTACTCTCGTCCCGATCGTGACGCGCAACGGCGTGATCGAGGAGATCGCGAAGTTCGTCGATCAGCACCCCGCGCTCCGTCACTACCCGGACACCACGGCGGAGCTCGTTCGCGCGATCCGCTCGCTCAAGAGGAACGCCGATGGCTGAGGACGCGCTCGTGTTCCAGCTCGCGGGCGACGTGCGCCCGGGCGCCTCCATGGAGCTCGTGCAGCGCGTACCCGTGGCATGCACGTTGACGCACCTCGACGTCCGACCGCTGAGTAAGGCGCGGCTCGTCGTTCGGGCTGTCCGGACAAATCCAATCCGCTCGACGCGCTCGCTCGCGATGCTGGCCGGCGACGAGTTCGTGATCACGATCGAGTGTCTGCCCGGCAACGACACCGAGCCCGTGCGCGTCACCGTCGCGGCAACCGCGACCATGAGATCCTGACGCCATGCGCATGTATTCGATCCCTCTCGTTCCGGTCCGTGGCTTGGCGTTCCGCTTCGTCGCGGTGTCGCAAGTCCGGTGGTTCGCGGAACGAATCGTCACGGCGCCCGAGACGTCGCGGTGGCTCATGGTCGCGGGCGTGTACGTCATGCGCGCGTCGAGCGGCGCCCCGCACGTCGATCTCTTCGGCGGGATGTTCTCGCCGCTTCCGCTCTCGATCTGCGACGGCTCGATCGCGATGCTCGACGCGACGATGCCGATCGATCCGGGCGACGTGCTGACGCTCGATCTCGTCTGCCGTCATCCGCGCCAGGCGCAGCCGATGATCGGCGTGTACGGCTACGACACGCCCCGCGGCCGTCCGCGGCCGCAGAGGTCGCCGATCCCGTCGGACGAGGTGGGCCGCGGGATGACGCCGCTTGAGGCGACGCTCGCGGCGATGGGGCTCCCGACGGACCGCGCGACCGTCGAGGGCTTCGCCGGAGCGATCCGGATG
>CAZMKX010000441.1:0-2732 GCA_964566375.1 uncultured Myxococcales bacterium | reverse complement strand
CGCGATCGCGGCCGCTGGTGCGCGCGGCTGCTCGATCGCCGTCAGTGCGGCACGAGCTGGCTAGCGCTCGACGGCGAGGACGTGATCGAGGCGCTCGCCCGAGCTGCGTACGTCTTCGAGGGATGCGCGCGGCGCTTCGAGGTGCTCGACGTCACGGAATGGGCGCCCGTCACGCGTGAGGGCATCGAGACCGCGCGCACGCTCGACGACCTGATCACGGCGCCGCCGTGGATCCGCGCCGCGGTGCTCGCGGAGCTGCGCGCGGAGCGTGCGAAGCGATGACACCCGCCGACGTCTTCGATCCCGAGCAGTTCGTCGGATACGGCTGCTGTCTGCTCACGGAAGCGGCCGTGAAGGTCGAGCGAATCGAGACGCGCGGCGTGTGGTTCGTGTGCACGGGCGCCTACCCGACCGAGCGCGGGGTGTACGCCATCGTGCACGCGCCCACGGGCGCCTCGATCGCGGCGTACCCCGGGCACGAGCGCGGTATGCGTCGCGCGATCGATCTCGTGCGCTTGCTGCCCGAGACGTTCGGCGCGGCCGCGCCCTGGGGCGAGAAGGGAATGATCGCGCTCAACAAGTCGCCGGACATGGCGACTCTAGAGCGAATCGTGAAGCGCGCGCGCGGGCACCTCTGGCTGAAACGGTACGGCGAGAGACTCGACGCGATGCTCGATACGAGCGTGTCCAAGCGTGTTCAACAGAGAAGGGGGCGAGCATGACGACGATCGATCGGTTCTACGCGTTGACGTTCTGGCGGCCGTGGCCGAGCGCGATCCTCTACAGCGGCAAGGACTGCGAGAACCGAACGCGGCCGCCGCCGCGCTTCTTGCTCGGCAAGCGGATCGCGCTGCACGCGGGCAAGACGTACCAGGCGCACGGCGGAGCGTGGCCGGGGCTCGTGGATCCGCCCGCGAAGAAAGACTGTCCCGAGGGCGTCGTCGGAACGGCGATGATCGCGGGCTGGATCGATCAGCGCAGCGAGCAGGACGTGTGTGTGAGCCTGCCCGGCTACGAGGAACGCGTGCGGCACCTCGATCTCTCCGACTGGTACGCGGGCCCGGTCGGGATCCTGCTGGTCGACGTCGTGAAGCTCGCGGAGCCGATCGTGGTGCTCGGCCAGCGCGGATGGTGGCCGTTGCCGACCGCGATCGCGGACGCCGTTCGGGGGTCCGTTTGTCCGGACAAATCGGCGGCCGCGGGATGACGGAAACGGCCCGAGTCCGGGAGGCGCGCGAGCGGCTCGAGCGCGCTCGCGCGGTGCTCGCCGGCTACGAGCGTCGGCGCGAGGATGCGCGGTCGCGCGTGCGCGTCGTGCGCGATTGCCTCGTGGAGCTCTTCGATCGCGTGATGGCGACGGACGCCGTCGTGTACGCGACAGAGGCGAGCTGTGTCGAGGAGCTGCGCGCCATGCAGCAACGCGGCGAGACGATCGACGATGCCGTACGCGGGCAAGTGCGCGCGCGCGTCCGCGCCATGCAAGAAACCGAGTTCGCATCGTGCGTCAAGAACGCGGATGCGATCGGGCGCTTCGTGCGCGAGTGGACGGAGATCCAGGCCGCGCTGCTACAGACGGCGAGCGATGGCGAGGCGATCGACGCACACGCGGAAGTGCTCAAGTCCCAGGTGGCGCTGGCGCTCGCCGAAGCGGCCGCGAGGCGCGAGACATGACGAACGCGTGCGAGTGGTGCGCGCGGCCGCTGGCTGAGAGCAAGAGCGACGACGGCGAGGGCGCCGCGCGCCGCGCCGACTCGCGCACGCACTACTGCTCGACGCGATGCCGGCAGGCCGCGCACCGCTTCGGCCGCGAGTGCATTCCCCCAGCTCGCGCCGCGCATCCGATCCGGATCGCCTACTTCGATCCGCCATACCCCGGGCTCTCGCGGAAATACTACAAGGCGCACCCCGACTTCGCGGGCGAGGTCGATCACGGCGCGCTGCTCGAGCAGGCGCAGACGTTCGACGCGTGGGCGCTGTCGACGTCGGCGAAGGCGCTCCCGAAGGTGCTCGCGCTATGCGCCGCACGGAAGATCGTCCCGAACGTCGGCGCGTGGTTCCGCGGAGCGCGGCCCGGGCAAGCGTTGCACCCGCGATCCTCGTGGGAGCCCGTTCTCTACTCGGGCGGCCGCGCCGAGCTGCTACGCGGCGAGTCGATCGACGCGTTCGCGCTCGGGTCGAGCCCGCGCCTCACGGACACGCGCCGCGTGACGGGCGCGAAGCCGGCCGCGTTCCTCTTCTGGCTGTTCGCGCTGCTCGGCGCGCGGCCGGGCGACACACTACACGACGCGTTCCCGGGCTCGGGCGGAGTAGGGCGCGCGTGGGAGCTCTGGACGCGCCGAAGATCGCCCACGGCGCCGCCCGCGGCCGATCCCTCGCGCGTGCGCGCCGCGCTCGAGCCGCCGCCGGCCCCGCGCTTCGTCGAGCAGCTCGCCCTGGGCGGTGTCGGCGCGGAGCGACCGCGGCGCCCGAGTGCCCGTGCGCGCCGTCGCGCGGCGTGAGAGCATCGGGGCCATGCGGACGGCTCTCGCGCGCAGAGTGAACAGCGATCATCCCGCGTTCGCGGTCGTGATCCCCGAAGGCGACGACGAGAAGCGGCGCGGGATGCTCGCCTTTCCGAAGCCGGTCCCGATGCTGCTCGAGGACGTCGCGACGGTCACGCTCGAGCGCACGCCGTGGCCGTTGGAGCTCTACGGGCTCGTCCGTCGGCCGGATCTCGGCGCGGGCATGTGGAC
>CAZMKX010000440.1:0-3946 GCA_964566375.1 uncultured Myxococcales bacterium | reverse complement strand
CCGCCACACGACGGCCCGGCTGGATCCACACGACCTCGATGTCGAGCGGAATCACTCCGCGGTCGCGGAGGCGCTGCGCGACCGCGCGCGTGGTCGCCGCGGTCCACGTCTTCGTGTCGCACCAGATGCCCGAGGCGGGAAAGCCGGCCTCGGCGGCAGCCGCGACGATCTGGTCGGGCGGGAACTCCGGCAATGCGCCGGCCGCGAGTGACAGCAGGTGTCGACTCATCGCCTAGAGCCCGAGCAGCCGCGCGGCATTGTCGTGCAGGATCTTGCGGCGCAGCTCCGGCCGGCCCTCGGTGGCGACGAGCACCTTCGCGAGCGCGAGCCCGTGGTGGTAGAACGGCCAGTCCGTTCCGTAGACGATGCGGTCGGGATCCGCTTCGGCGACCACCTGACGCAGCTGCGAGAGACTGATGCAGGACACTTCGAGCCACGCGTTCGCGTAACGCCGCTGCAGCGCGATTCCCTGCTCACACGCCAGCGCGCCGGAGTGACCGAGCACGAACGTCGTGTCGGGAGACTCGGCGAGCGGCCGCTCGTAGCTCGGGACCTGGACGAACCTGCGCGCGGACGCGAGCTCGATTCCGACCGGCCCGCAGTGCCAGAGCACCGGAATGCGCTCCGCCGCCGCGAGCGCGTACAGCGGCATCGCCTCGGGCGCGCCGGGCAGGAACTTCTGCAGCTGCGGGTGGAGCTTCAGGCCGCGCGCGCCGGCGTGGAGCTGCTCCTCGAGCTTCTCCTTCGGCCGGCGCCGACGCGGGTGCACGCTCCCGAACGGCGTGGTCGACGCGAGCGCCTTCGCGGTCGCGATCGAGTCGGCGACGTGATGGGATGGAATGCCGACGTCGACGGCGAGGATCGCGCTGTGCACGATGCCCAGATCGCGGCAGTCGCGCGCGTGGTTCGGCGCCGTGTGCGAGCGGCGCTTGCCGAGACCCGTCGCGCCGCCGAGCACGAGCTCGCGCTTCAGCCGCTTCACGCCGAGCGCGCCGAAGTTGTGGTTCGCGTACACGTCGAGATCGTGGCGGCTGCAGCACGGCAGGAGCAGCTCCGTGTGCGCGCTCGCTCGCGCCAGATCGATCCTCAGCGGCCACAGCGTCGGCAGCGCGTAGTGCGCGTGCATGTCGATGACCGGCCCGACGGTGCGATCCGAGACCACCAGCCGATCCCCGTCCAGGTCGAACCACGGCAGCCGCGCCAGATCCTGCAGCCGGTCGAAGCGGAAGGTCTCGTGCTCGGCGAGTGCGGCGGTCACGCGTCGAGCATACACCGGGTACGCGCGGCGAGAACCGGATCAGCACGCGCGCTCGAGCACACAGCAGCTCGCAGAGTAGGCCGTCCACAGGTTCAGAAGACGAGAGGCACGCACGCCGCGTCCGCTCCGGAAGTGCGCGGGAAGGGCCGCGATCTCCGCAAGGAGCCGCGACGGACGTGCGCGGACCTCGGCGCGGAACGAGCCGCCCGTGACCGTTGCGCTGGCGCGCACGACCGCTCCCGGGTGGAGCGCTTCGAGCTCGCGCAGGCTCGGGCGGAACAGGGTGTCGATCGGATCCGGGTGATACGGGTAGGCGAACGGCGTCGTCACGATCGCGAGGCCGCCCGGCGGAAGCAGCGCGAAATAGCGTCGCGCGAACGCGCGCGGATCCGGCACGTGCTCGAGCACGTTGCTGCACACGATCGCGCGCGGTGCGAGTGCAGCGATTCGCGCGGGCCCGTCAGCCGCGAGCAGGTCCGCGACGAGATCGACGCCCGGGTCCGCCGCGACGTCGCAGTGCACGACGCTCACGCCGCGCGCACGGAGCGGTGCGAACACGTGTCGATCGATCCACGGCTGCAGCTGCGTCCGGAAGCGCAGCGTGCCACTGCCCAGGTTCAGGAGCGGCGAGATCGCGTCCAGCGGCTGCGTCTCGAGCCGCGCTCCGATCCAGCGCGCCTCAGCTTCGAGCACCGCGGCATTCGCGCGACGCGCGGCTCAGGCGCGCGCCTCCAGGACGAGATTGAACGGCGTCTCGGCGACGCGCCGGAAGCGCGAGAATCCCGCGTCGCGAACGACCTGCGCGATTCGCGCTTCGCCCGCCTGCGCGCCGAGCGCCAGGCCCACTTCCTGGGAGCGCGAAGCCGGCGTGCAGACCATCGTCGAGGCCGAGTAGAAGATCCGGCCGATCGGGTTCAGGTTGTCTTCGAGGCGGTCGTTCGCGAACGGCTCGACGATCATGAACGTTCCGCCCGGCGCCAGCGCCTCGCGCACGTGCCTCGCCGCACCGACGGGATCGCCCATGTCGTGCAGGCAGTCGAAGACGGTGATCAAGTCGTAGTCCTTGCCGGGAAAGCTCTTCGCCGTCGCAGCCTCGAAGCGAACGCGCGGAGCGACGCCCGCCTGCGCCGCGGCCCGACCCGCCGATTCGATGGAGGGACCGTGGTAGTCGTATCCGACGAAGCTCGAGCGGGGAAAGGCCTGGGCCATCACGATCGTCGAGCTGCCGTGACCGCAGCCCACGTCCGCGACGTGAGCGCCGCGCTCGAGCTTCTCCAGTACACCGTCGAGTGCCGGGATCCAGGCGCTGGTCAGGTTCGCGATGTAGCCCGGGCGGAAGAAGCGCTCCGTGCCGGCGAAGAGATCGGCGCAGTGCTCGTGCCAGCCGACACCGCGCCCGCTGCGGAACGCCTCGAGTACCGGCGCCTCGTCCTTGATCGTCGACGCGGCGACCTGCAGGCCGCCGGGAATGAAGATCGGGTTCAGCTCCTGCGTGAGCGCGAATGCCTGCTCTTCCGGGAGGCGGAACGTGCGGGTCGCCGCGTCGTACTCGACATAGCCGCTCGCCGCCTGCGCGCTCAGCCACTCGCGCACGTAGCGCGCGTCGGTGCTCGTGCGGCGAGCGAGCTCCTCTGGCGTCACGGGCGATCCGTCCGCCATCGCCTTGTACAAGCCCAGTCTGTCGCCGAGCAGAACCGTCGCGGCGTGGATGACCGCGCCGAGATCCTGGACGAAACGGCCGACGAACGCCTCGAGCTTCTGCGGGTCGATGGTCATCGTCGGCGAAGTCTACGCCGCGATACCTCGCTTGTCCGAAGTTTCTGCGCTCTGCGCGTGCACGCCGTTGGCGATACGATCAGGCCGCAGCTCCGGGATCCGATTCGCCGGGGAAGCGTTAGGAGTTCCTCATGAGCGGAGCGCCGCTCCGACCTCGCGGCGTCAACCTCGGCGGCTGGCTGGTGCTCGAGAAGTGGATGACGCCGAGCTTGTTCGCGGGGCTCGCGGCCGTCGACGAGACGAGCTTCTGCGTCGAGCTCGGCCGCGACGCGCCCGCGCGGCTTCGCGCCCACTGGGACCGCTTCATCACGCGCGACGACTTCGCCTGGCTCGCAGCGGTGGGCATCGACGCCGTGCGCATCCCCGTCGGTCACTGGATCTTCGGCCCGCCCTACCCCTACCACGCGAAGTATGGGGACGAAGCGCACCCGTACGTCGAGGGCGGGATCGACGTGCTCGACCGCGCGCTCGGCTGGGCGAACGAGCTCGGGCTCCGCGTCCTGATCGACCTGCACGCCGCGCCGGGCTGCCAGAACGGCTTCGACAACGGCGGCATCCTGGGCGTGTGCGACTGGCAGAGCCGCCCGGAGTACGTGGACCACTCGGTCGACGTGCTCGGCCGGCTCGCCGCCCGCTACCGGGCGGCGCCCGCGCTCGCCGGGATCCAGGTGCTGAACGAGCCCCGCTGGGACATCCCGGCGGACTTCCTGCAGGACTTCTACCGGCGGGCCTACGCCGCCATCCGCGCCCACTGCGGCCCCGAGCGCGTGGCCGTTGTCTTCCACGACGGCTTCCGGCCCCACTCGGAGTGGGGCGCCTTCTTCAGGTCACCCGGCTTCGAGCACGTGCTCTACGACGTGCACCGCTACCAGTGCTTCGAGCGGGCGGACCTGGACCTGGACGTGCAGGGCC
>CAZMKX010000439.1:0-3951 GCA_964566375.1 uncultured Myxococcales bacterium | reverse complement strand
GCGAGACGAAGACGTCGAGCTCCGCGCCGAGCGCGCGCGCGATCGGCTCGGCCACGGTGATTCCACCGCGCGGAAGCGCGAGCACGAGCGGGCGGGCGGCACGATGCGCGCCCAGCCGCTCCGCGAGCGCGCGCCCGGCATCGGCCCGGTCGACGAAGTGCGTGCGCGCTGCCGAGGCGCGCGCCCCGCGCCCGTGCGGCCGCGACTGTCCGCCCGCGCCGTCGCGCGCGCCGAGCAGCCAGCGCGCGAAGAAGCGCACGGTTTCGCGCCGCGCCTCGTCGAACGTGCCGGGCTCCTCGAACAGGTGGCCCGCGCCCGCGACGGTGCAGATCCGGTGCTCGCCGGCGAGACGCTCCGCCAGCGCGCGATTGCGCTCGAGCAGTCCGTCCTCTTCACCCTGCACGATCAGCGCGGGCACACGCACGCGCGATGCGTCGGCCGCGCTCGAGTCGGCGCTCGGCGCGCGAAGCACGAGCGCGCGAACGCGCGGATCGCGCGCGGCAACGGCGAGCGCGACCGCGCCTCCGGAGCTGGATCCCGCGACGCCGATCGCGCCGAGCCCCTCTCGCGCCGAGACGAAGTCGAGCGCGTCGCCGAGGTCCTCGCACTGCTCGCGCAGCCCGGTCGCGTTCGCGTCGCCTTCGCTCTCGCCGTGGCCGGTGAAGTCGAACAGGAAGGCCGCCATTCCCGCCGCGACGAGGGCGTCGGCGATCTCGCGATTGCGCGGGCTCGCCTTGCTCGACCCCCAGCCGTGCGCGAACACCACCACCGGCGGCGACGCCCCGGCACCCGGGACGAGCAGCACACCGGCGAGGGACAATCCGTGTCGGTTCTTCAGTCGGATCGGTGTTTCCATGGTGGTGATTCTCGGAGCAACCGGCGTGCCATCCCGCCGACGATGCGCGCGTGGTTGAGCTCGACGGCTCGACCCACTCGGGAAGCGGTACGCTCGTGCGCGTCGGAGTCGCGCTTGCCGCTCTGACGGGTCGGGCCCTGCGCGTGGTCAACGCGCGCGCGAACCGCCCGAAGCCCGGTCTCGCCGCTCAGCACGTGGCCGCGGTTCGCGCCTGTGCCGCGCTCTGCGGCGCGTCGACCCAGGGTGTCGACGTCGGCGCGCGCAGCTTCGAGTTCGTGCCCGGGCCGCGCATCGCGGGCGGCGATTTCGCCTTCGAGATCGGCTCCGCCGGCTCGACGACCCTGCTGGCGCTCGCGCTGCTTCCCGTGGCGTGCTTCGCCGAGACACCGCTCCGCGCACGCCTCACGGGCGGAGTCTTTCAGGACTTCGCGCCCTCGCCGCACACGCTCGCGAACGGACTGTTGCCGCTCCTCGCCAGGATGGGCGCCCACGCGGAGATCGCGGTGCTGCGCCCGGGCTATCTGCCGTCGGGCGACGGCGTGATCGAGCTGCGTGTCCGCCCGGCGCGCGAGACGCTCCGCGCGCTCGTCCTCGACACGCCCGGAAGCGTCGACGAGGTGCGCGGTCTGGCGCTGGCGAGCCATCTGGCGGAGCGCCGCGTAGCGGAGCGGATGGCCTCGACCTGCGCGGCGGCGCTGGCGGAACGCGGCCTTCGCGCGCGCATCGAGACGGCGAACGACACCGCCGCGAGTCACTCGGGCGCGAGCCTGGCGATCTGGGCCGAGTCGAGCAGCGGCTGCCGCTTCGGCTCCGATCGCGCGGGGGCGCCGCGCCGCAGCTCCGAGGCGATCGGGCGCTTCGTCGCCGGCACCTTCGTCGAGGATCTGACCTCGGGCGCGACGACGGATCGGCACCTCGCCGATCAGCTCGTGACCTTCGCCGCGCTCGCGCAGGGCGACTCCGTCTTCTCGGCGCCGCGCATCAGTGAGCACGTCGAGAGCAATCTCTGGCTCGCGGAGCTCTTCGGCGCGCGCGTTCGGCGCGCCGGAACGCGCGTCGAGATCGCGGGCCTGGCTCAGCGCCGACGCTGAGCGTGAGGGGCCGCCCGCTTCTGGTAGGTGCCGATCAGCTCCACCTGCGCCAGCACGTGCCCCTCGAGCGCTTCGAGAAGCTCGGCCTTGGAGAGCGCGCCGCGCGGGCCGAGGGTCGTGTCTACCGCATACAGCTTGAAGAAGTAGCGGTGACGGCCGATCGGCGGGCACGGGCCACCCCAGGACGCGTGCTTCCAGTCGTTCGCGCCCGCCCGGGTGCCCGGCGGTAGCGAGGAGCTCGAGGCGCCCTCGGCGAGCGCGCGTGCGTCCGCGGGCAGGTCGTAG
Source organism: uncultured Myxococcales bacterium (assembly GCA_964566375.1). Lineage (GTDB taxonomy): Bacteria > Myxococcota_A > UBA9160 > SZUA-336 > SZUA-336 > VGRW01. Next base: position 1,719 of record CAZMKX010000439.1, on the reverse strand, counting down.
AGCACCCAGTGCACCCAGACGACCTTCGGAGCGTCGGGATCCGGCGCGTCCGGGTCGTCGACGATCAGGGCGAAGCTCTTCGTTCCCGAGGGCGGATCGGACCAGGCGAGCGGCGGCGAGAGGTCCGCGCCCTCGCAGGTGTACTTCGCCGGGATCTCCGCCCGGCTCGAGAACTCCGGCGAGCGCAGCGTGAAGGCCATCGTCTCCTCCGCGCTCGCGCCCGGACCGGACGCGAGCCACACGGCCGAAGCCAGGAGCGTCTGCAAGCGCCGCGCCCGCATGCCGTCATTCTAGGCGAGCGGCGTCGGAGTCACATTCGCTTCCTCCCACCGAGTCAGTTCGTCGCACTTCGGGTCCGGAGCAGGCGACCGGGATCCGTGCCGCTGGCACTGCGCTTGCTCTCGCTGAGCGCGGAGGTTGGCGATGGCTGCCGGCAATCAGGCTCGGCTGCGGCTGCTCTCGGGCCGAACGGCGGGGCCGTTCACGGCGAGCCTCGGCGCCGCACTGGGCCTCGCGGCCGAATCGCTTCGCGTCGAGCGCTTTGCCAACGAGAACCTCGTCTGCGAGGCGGCGCATCTGGGGCTCGAGGGTGCCGAGGTCGTCTACGTCCAGACGTGCCTGCCACCGGTGCACGAGAATCTGCTCGAGACGCTCTTCTCGCTGGACGCGATCCGGGCCGGGCGGCCCCGGCGGCTGACCGCGCTGCTTCCGTACCTGCCGTACGCCCGCTCCGATCGGCCCGAGACGCCCGAGGGACCGGTGCAGGCGCGGCTGATCGCGAAGCTCTTCGAGCGGGCGGGCGCGGACCGGATTCTCGCGTTCGACCTGCACAGCCCTCAGCTCGTCGGCTTCTACCGGATTCCCGTGCGCGAGCTCTCGGCGCTTCACGCGCTGGTCGCGGCGATCCGCGCCTGGAAGCTCGCGGATCCGGTGATCGCGTCGCCGGATCTCGGTGGCGCCAAGCGAGCCGGCGCCGCCGCGACCGCGCTCGGGGTTCCGCTCGTGCTCTTCCGCAAGCAGCGCCGCGGGCGCGAGGTGACGAGCGAGCTGCTCGGCGAGGTCGCCGATCGGAGCGTAGTGATCTTCGACGACGAGATCGCGACGGGCAGCACGATGATCTCCGCTGCGCGCATCGCCCGCGAGCGGGGAGCGCGCGCGGTCGCCGCGGCCGCCACGCACGCGGTCTTCGCGGGCGACGTGCTCGACAAGCTCGCGGGCGCCGGCATCTCGCGCGTGCTCGTCAGCGACACCATTCCGGTTCGCACGAGCGGTCCGCTCGAGGTCGAAGTGGCCTCGGTGATTCCTGCCCTGGTCGGGGCGCTCTCGTGAGGCGCTGGACGAGGAGGATGCAATGACGATGAACGTGAAGGCGCACATGAGCGGAGATCCCGTGTCCGTTCCGGCCGACTCGCTCGCGAGCGACGCCGCGCGGCTGATGGCCGAGCGCCGGATCCGCCACCTGGCCGTCGTCGACGGTGAGCGCCGCGTGGTCGGCGTGCTCTCGCGCGGTGACCTCGCGCGCGTTCCGCTCGGCGCGAAGTGCGTCCGCGAGCTCATGACCGCGGAGCCCGAGACGGCGCGGGAAGGCACGCCGCTCGGCGAAGCTGCCGACCGCATGGCGGACCGGCGCATCGGCTGTCTGCCGATCGTCGACGAGGCGGGCCGGCTCGCGGGGCTGCTCTCCGAGACGGACGTGCTGCGCGCGCTGGCGACGCTGCT
>CAZMKX010000438.1:0-3965 GCA_964566375.1 uncultured Myxococcales bacterium | reverse complement strand
CCGGCCAGAGCGCGCGCGGCGTGTCGGTGTAGATGCGCTCGACCATGCGCTCGACGGTCGTCGCGCCTGCGCGCACGGCCGCGACGATCTGCGCCTCGCGCTCGCGGCGGTGCTCGATGTACTCGCGGAGCTTCGCGGCGGGCTCGGAGATGAAGGGGCCGTGGCCCGGGTAGATGCGCGCCACGTCGAGCGCGAGCAGCCGCTCGAGCGACGCGAGGTACTGGCCCATGTCGCCGCCGTCGAGCGGGATGACGGTAGTGCCGGCGCCGAGCACGACGTCACCGGTGAACAGCGCGCGCTCCTCCTCGAGGTAGAAGCAGATGTGGTCCTGTGCGTGACCCGGCGTGTGGATCGCACGCAGCGTCGCGCCTTCCGTCCGGAAGACGTCGCCCGCGCGGATCGGCTCGAGCGCGAGCCCGTAGCGCTCGTCCTTGCCGGGCCAGGGCATCTTCGCGACGCGCCGGGGCCCGAAGCGGGCGAGCACGTCGGCGACGCCGCCGATGTGGTCTCCGTGCACGTGCGTGACGAGCACGTCGCCGGGCGCGTCGATCCGGAGCTCCTGCGTGAGCGCCCGCTCGAGCAGTGGCAGATAGCTCGCGACGCCCGAGCCGGGGTCGATCAGGAACGGCCGCGGCCCGGTGCCCACGAGATAGGTGTTGGTGCCCGGGCCGGTGAAGGGGCCCGGGTTCTGTCCCCGCACGACGACGACGCGCGGCGACCAGCGCTCGATGTCGGAGAGCTTCATGCCCCACATGGAATCCACGAGGGGACTCTACCCGGAGCGGACCCCTCGCGCGAAGGTCTCGAGCCGGCGACCGAGCTCGTCCCAGCCGGCGAGCGTCTCGAGACCCCCCGGCTCCGCCTCCGGATCCAGCCGCCAGGCCTCGAGACCCGCGTCGCGGGCGGCTTGGACGCAGTCGGGCTCGCGGTCGCCCACGTAGACGGCGGCCTCCGGGGACACCCCGAGCAGCCCGAGCGCGTGATGGAAGATGCGCGGGTCCGGCTTGGCCAGCCCGCAGGTGGACGGCAGCACGACGGCGTCGAAGGCGTCGTCCAGGCCCAGGCCGGCGAGCACGCCCCGCAGCCGCGCGTCCATGTTCGACACGATCGCCGGGCGCAGGCCGTTCGCGCGCGCGACGTCGAGCGCGTCCCGCAGGCCGGGCACGATCCGCCAGGCGTCCGGCCGCGCGAAGTGGTCGAAGAGCGCGTCGAAGCACGGCCCGTCGGCGGCGGCGTCGCCGAGCGCGACGCGCACGACGGCGCGCCAGCCCTCTCGCTCCTTCGCAGGCACGTCGGCGAGCGCGACACCATCCAGTGACGGCGGCGCGATGCGCAGCGCCGCGACGGCGCGCGCGACCTCGGCGAGCGGCCGCGCGATGCCGTGCTGCGCGGCGATCCGGACGTAGGTTCCGGGCACGGGCTCGCGCACGCGCACGACGGTGCCGACCGCGTCCAGCAGCAGCGCCTCGAGGGCGAGGCTCATTCGGCCGCTCCGGACACGCGGCGGAAGCTCGGCAGCGCGAGAGTTCCGCCGAGCTCCGCGGTGTAGGGCAGGGGCCCGGTCGGAAGGCCCGCCGATGCGAACGCCGCGCGCGCGGGCTCCTCGAGCGCGACGACGTCGAGGCGCAGCGCGAGCTCCCCCGCTGCGCCGACGCGTCCGCGCGCCGTCCCCGAGACGGACGGCCCGCGCAGATCGGCGAAGTCGACGCGCCACCCGCCGTCGGCCTCGCGCTCGCCCGCGACGATCAGCTGGGTGAAGGGCAGCTCGAGAGCGATCGGCGCGTGCAGGATCGCCGCCCCGTCGCGCACCGTGGCCTCGAGGGTGCCCGCGTCGCCGAAGCGCAGCACGCCGTCCGCCGTGCCGTTCAGGCCGAACGCGCCCGTCGTGAAGCCGTCGATGACGCCGAGCGGAAACGCCTCCAGGCGCAGCAGCCCGCGGCGGAGCGACGCGTCGGGAAGGCGGAGCAGGAGCGTTCCCTCGCCCGCGCGCGCCTCGACGCGCAGGCCCGAGAGGCCTTCCAGTCGCACGCTCACGTCCGCGAGCTCGACGGTCCGTCCCTCGCGCACGAGCCGACCGCGCGAAGCCGTCGCGCCCAACGGCCAGGCCGGGCGGACGTCGTCGAGAACGAGCGTCGCGCCGCGCGCCTCCGCCGCGCGTGCCGCCAGGCGCGGCAGCACGAACGACGGCGCGAGCCAGAGCGCAGCGAGCGCAACGGCGGCGAGCACGGCCAGGATCCGGAGTGCCCTCGTCATCGCCCGCGGCCGGCTCAGGCGCGCTCGAAGCTCGAGACCGAGAAGCTCACGTCGAGCACGGGCCCGCTCGGGCCCTCGCCGCGCGAGCGGATCTTGAGCGAGCGCACGATCAGGTGCGAGCTCGAGGTCTCGATCTTCTGCAGGAACGCCACCATCTGCTCGAGCGAAGTTCCCTTCAGGCGCACCTCCGCGCGGGTCTCGGGGTACTTCGCGTTCGCGGAGGGCTGCTTCGGCTCGATCGATTCGAGCTGCTCCTGCGAGATGCGCGCGTCGGCCGCGAGCGTCGAGAGCAGCGCGATCAGATTCGTCTGGGCGCCGGGCTGGATCCGCTCCTCGACGCTCTGCAGCTCGCCCTGGAGTCCGCGCATCTCGCTCGCGATCCGGATCGCACGGGTGAGGTCGAGCTCGAGCTGCGCGACGCTCGCGTCGGCCACGCGCGCGCGGTCCTCGAGCGGCGAGACGATCGCGAGGTAGACGACCGCGAGCGCGAGCGCGCAGGCGCCGGCGATCAGGAGCCAGCGCTCGCGCGGCGAGCGCTGCGCGAGATAGTTGCGCAGCGGCGCGAGCAGCTCGTTCATTCCTCGCCTCCCGAAAGCCGGATCGACACGGTGAACGTCTTCCCGCCGCGGCGCGTGTCCGTCTTCACGTCGGTGACGAGCACGCGCTGGAAGCCGTCGAACTTGGAGAGCTCCGCCTTCAGCTGGTCGGCCGAGACGAAGTCGCTCGAGTGGCCGCGCGCGACGATGCTCTGGCGCTCGATCGAGAGCTCGTCGAGCGAGATCTCGAGCGACTCCGGCGTGAGCGCCGAGATCTGGCGCAGGATCTCGAGCACCGAGAGGCCCTTGCCCGTGACGCCGAGGTGCGCCGCGAGCTCGCGCGTCTCGGCGGCGCGCGCTTCGAGCGCGACGAGTGGCGTATCGGACGGCTGCGCGTCGGGGAACGATTGCGCGTAGACCGAGGCGATCTCGTCGCGCAGGCGCTCGACGCGGCGGTTCTCGAGCCAGGCCGCGAGCGACGCGCTCGCGATCCAGAGCGCGAGAAAGAGCCCGAACAGGCCGACCGTGAAGCGAAGCTGGGGGCGCAGGCCGGAGAGATCCGGCGAGTAGCCGAGCTCTCCCTGGCGGAAGTCGCTCTGCGTGACCCGCTCGGTCGACGAGCCGCGCAGCGCCAGCGAGGCGGCCTGCGCGAAGAGCGGCGCGCCCGCCTCCGCGAAGCGATCGCCCCCGTCGCTCGTGCGTGTCACCTCGAGCACCCGCGCGGGCAGGCCGGTGCGCTCGGCGAAGAACTCGGCCAGACCCGCGAGCCGCGCGGACCCGCCCACCAGAAGCAGCTCCGTGGGGTAGATCGGGTCGAGCGGATCGCCGACGATCGACTGCACGGAGCGCTGCAGCTCGCGCGCGAGCCGGTCGAGCACGTCGCGCACGCCCGGTGAGACGGGCTTGGCGCTGCCGCGCTCGAACACGCCGCGCTCGTGCTTGTGCTCCTCGGCGGCGTCGATCGAGAGCCCGAGGTCGCGCGCGAGCGCCTCGCTGAGCTGCTTTCCGGCGATCGGAATCCGCCGCAGGCCGATCGGCTTGCCGTCGACGAGCAGGCACAGGTTGGTCTTGGCGTGGCCGACGTCGACGATCAGGCGCGAGACGTCGCTGAGCTCGAGGAATGCGGACAGGTTCGCGAGCGACGCGCCCTCGGCCTCGACGATGCGCGGCTCGAGC
>CAZMKX010000437.1:0-3990 GCA_964566375.1 uncultured Myxococcales bacterium | reverse complement strand
GGGATTCCGGCGCCGGTCGCCGTCTCCAGGTCGAGCGTCGACAGCGGCGCCGCGACGTAGAACGGCAGACCGTGCGCACGTGCCAGCACCGCCAGCGTGTAGGTGCCGATCTTGTTCGCGACGTCGCCGTTCGCGGCGATCCGGTCCGCGCCGACGACCACCGCGTCGATCTCGCCGCGCGCCATCAGCGCGCCGCCCATTCCGTCGGTCACCAGGTTCACCGGAATTCCGTCGCGCGCGAGCTCCCAGGCGGTGAGTCGCGCGCCTTGAAGGAACGGGCGCGTCTCCTGCGCCAGGACCCGCGAGAGCCGGCCGAGGCGCGCAGCGCTGCGGATCACACCGAGCGCGGTTCCGTAGCCCGCGGTCGCCAGTGCGCCCGCATTGCAGTGGGTGAGCACGCGTGCGCCGGCCGGAAGCAGCGCCGCGCCGGCCTCGCCGATCGCGCGACAGCTCGCGACGTCGTCGTCGTGGATGCGCTGCGCGAGCTCGCGGGCGTGGCTCCGCACGGCGGCCGGCGTCTGGCCCGAAGCGATCCGCGCGCCGAGCTCGCGCGTCATCTGCTCGAGCGCCCAGGCCAGGTTCACCGCCGTCGGCCGGGTCCGGGCCAGCCGCGCGACCGCACGGTCGAGCGTCGTACGCAGATCGGCGTCGGGCACTCGCGCGAGCTCGACCGCGATCGCCATGGCGGCAGTGACACCGATCGCGGGTGCACCGCGCACGGCCATGTCCTCGATCGCGCGCGCCACGTCCTCCGCGCTCTCGAGACGCAGGTAGCGCTCCTCGTCGGGCAGGAGTCGCTGGTCGAGCAGCTCGACCGCGTCGCCCGCGAGCCGCACGGTGAAGAACGGCGCGGCTATTTCTTCTTCCCGCCCAGAAGGTTCTCGAGGAGCCCCTCGACGGCCTCGGCGCCGCCGGGACCGAGAGCCTTGTCGATCTTCTCGCGCATCTTCTCGTTTCCGCCGTAGGCGAGCGCGAGCGAAGCGAGCGTCTTCGCGTCGAGCTCGACGCGCGGGTCATCGACCGTGCCGGTGATGTGCGTGATCGGAATGACGCGCTCCCGGGCACGCTTCGCGCCCGCGAGGTCCGCGTCTGCCTCCTTGCTGAGCACGATCCGGCCCGCGAGGTCGAGCGTGCGATCGGAGAGCCCCACCGAGCCGTGCAGGAACGCGGTCGCGTTCTGGTAGGCGAGCTCCAGGTTCTCGGTCGAGATGCGTCCGTCGGCGATGCGGTAGTCGGCGGAGAGGTGTTCGAAGCGCTCGTCGTCGTAGCGCGAGAGGTCCTTGCCGCGTGCCTCGGCCGCCAGCGCGGGAAGCGCCGCGAGCGAGCCCATCACCGACTTCACGAGCGAGAAGCCCTGGATGCGGCCCGGGCGGATGTCGAGCCGGCCGCTGCCGGCGAGCGCCTGGACCTCCGGCCTCGCGGCGGTGAACGTGCCGTTCGAGCCGAGCGAGCCGTCGATCTCGCTGCGTCCGGACAGCGCGGCGAGGAGCGCGCCGAGCTGCGCGTCCTTCGTGTCGTACCGCGCCGTGATCGCGCCGGATTCCAGGTCGTAGCTGCCGCTGATCCCGATCGTCTGCCCGCCGACCACCGCGCTGCCGTTCTCCAGCGCGACTTGCTTGCCGGAGCCGTGCACCGGCCCGGAGAGGAGCAGCGGCCCGTGCTCGAGCTTCGTCTCTACCTTGTCGAGCACCGCATTGCCGTCGATCCGGAGCGGATCGAGCGTGATGTCGAGCGCGTCGACGTGGATGATCCCGGCGAGCGACGGGCTCTCCGGGGTCAGCAGCTCGCGGAAGCGGGCCAGATCGAGCAGCGACTTCTTGACGTGCACGTGCATCGGCTTCCGGCCGAGCTCGAGCGAGAGCGGAATCACGTTCGCGCCGAACTTCACCAGCGCGTCCTGAAGCGCCGACAGGTCCGGCTGCCGGCCGAGCGTGCCGGTGACCGAGAGAGGCGTGCGCTTGGGCTTGGCGAAGACGCCCGTCTTCTCGACGCGCGCGTCCGTGAGATCGAGCGAGTAGCTCTCGCCGAGAACCGCATGGGCGCGCGTCGGGCCCGAGACGACGAGATCGCCCGAGCGCACCAGAAGGTCCGGTACGTCGAGGTTCGCGTTCGCCGCCCGCAGCGCGCCGGCCGCGACCTCGATTGCGAACTCTCCGCGCGCGCGACCTTCGATCTCGGGCGAGATCGCGAAGCGCTCGCGGAGAGGCGCGAGATCGGCGGCGAACTCGCTTTGCGCGCTGAGCTCGAGCGCTTCGCCGCCCAGCCCCGCCAGCTCGAGCTCGCCGTTGCGAAGCTCCCCGAGCCCCGGCAGGTCGAGCGCGAAGCTGAAGGCCCCGGTTCCGTCGAGCGAGAGCCGACCCGCGATGTCGGCGTGCTCCACCAGCCACGGCCCGGCCTGGATGCGCGCGTCGTCGATCGCGATCCGATCGACCGCGAGCGCGAAGCTCGCGGGCTTCGGCTCGGCGTCGGATGGCTTCGGCGCTTTCGCACCGTCCGACGGCGTCTTCGCCGCTTCAGGCAGGACTGGCTTTCCGTCCTCGTCGAACGGAATGTGGATGCGCGGTGCATCGATCTCGAGCGCGCGCAGCACGACGTGTCGAGCCAGCAGCGGGAGGATCGCCACGCGAAGCCGGAGCTCGGCGACCTCGGCGAAGGCCGGATCGGACGGCTTCGCGCCGGCGATGCGGATGTCGCTCACGCGCACCGCGGGGAGCGGGAAGAGCGCCAGCGAGATCCGTCCCAGCGTGACGTCGCGGCCGAGAGCGCCGGCGGCCTGCTTCTGAAGCGGCGCGCGCAGGCTCTCGGGATCGAACAGATAGAGGGCGACACCTACGATCATCACCAGCAGGACCAGGAGCGCGGCGGCGATCTGGAGGGCGCGCTTCAACTCGCAAAGCCCTCCGGAACCCGTTCGTGATGGTGCGTGTGCCGCTGGAACGCGTCGCCCGCGCGGAGGGCGGTGGCCTCGTCGAGCGGGCGCGCGATCAGCTGCAAGCCGACCGGAAGTCCGGAGGCGCTGCCACACGGGATCGAGAGCGCCGGCAGGCCCGCCAGGTTCGCCGTCACCGTGTACACGTCGGCCAGGTACATCTGCAGCGGGTCGTCCACACGCTCGCCGGCCCGCCAGGCGGGTCCGGGCGTGGTCGGCGTGGCGATCAGGTCGCAGCTCTCGAACGCGCGCTCGAAGTCGCGCCGGATCAGCGTGCGCACCTGTTGTGCCTTGCGATAGTACGCGTCGTAGTAGCCCGCCGACAGCACGTAGGTGCCGAGCAGGATGCGCCGCTTGACCTCGGCGCCGAAACCTTCGGAGCGCGTCTTCTCGTACATCTCGTCGAGCGTCTCGCTGGCGGCGCGATACCCGTATTTGACGCCGTCGTAGCGCGACAAGTTCGAAGACGCCTCGGCGGTGCAGATCAGGTAGTACGTGCCGATGCCGTAGGCGCTGTTCGGAAGCTCCACCTCGACGGCCTTCGCGCCCAGGCCCTCGAGCGTGCGCAGCCCTTCGCGCGCGCGCGCCATCGTCTCCGGGTCCGCGCCCTCGCCGTCGAAGAACCCGCGCGGCACGCCGATGCGCAGGCCGTCGACGTCGCCCGAGAGCGCGGCCAGCCAGTTCGGCGGCGGCTCGGGGTACGACGTCGCGTCGTGGCGGTCGTGGCCGGCGATCGCGCCCAGCACGAGCGCCGCGTCCGAGCACGATCGCGTGATCGGGCCGATCTGGTCGAGCGAGCTCGCGAACGCGACGAGTCCGTAGCGCGAGACGCGGCCATAGGTGGGCTTCAGTCCCGTGACACCGCAGAGTGCCGCCGGCTGACGGATCGAGCCGCCCGTGTCGGTCCCCAGCGCGGCGGGCACCAGTCGCGCGGCGACGGCGGCGGCGCTGCCGCCCGACGATCCGCCGGGCACGCGCTCGAGATCCCACGGGTTCCGCGTCGTCTGCCAGGCCGAGTTCTCGGTCGAGCTGCCCATCGCGAACTCGTCCATGTTGAGCGA
>CAZMKX010000436.1:0-4005 GCA_964566375.1 uncultured Myxococcales bacterium | reverse complement strand
TCGGAGCGCAGCATCCGCTGGTGCGCGGAGCAGAACATCACGGCGATCCTGCCTCCGCTGCACCCGCTGCGCGAGACGGCGCTGTTCGAGCTCTACGCACAGGTCTCGCGCAAGCCGGTCGGAGAGGGCGTCGGCGTGCTGCGCGACGTCATCGTCGCCGACAGCGATGAGGAGGCGCTGGCGCTGTGGGGGGACTCGGGCGCCTTCATCGGTGCGTCGTGGTTCGAGCCGTTCGGCTTCAGCCAGGGGCTGCCCCACCCCACGACGGGCGCGCTCCCGGACCTGCTCGGCGACTCGCTCGCGCTGGTCGGCAGCATCGACACCGTCTGCCGCCAGCTCGAGCGGCTGCTCACTCGCCTACCGGCGCGCTGGCTGTTCGCGTGGATGTACAACGGCGTCATCCCGCACGCGAAGCTCATGCGTTCGATCGAGCGCTTCCAGAACGAAGTGCTCCGCAAGGTCGGCATCGCCGCCGACTCGCAACCCTAGCCTGGGAGCGCGGCACATGGACTACGATCTGGTCATCCGCAACGGCACCATCGTCGATGGCAGCGGCGCGCCCCGAGCGCGCGGCGACCTCGGAATCCGCGCCGGCCGGATCGCGGCGCTCGGCGACGCGCCGGGTTCGGCTCTACGGACGCTCGAAGCCGATGGATGCGTGGTGGCGCCGGGGTTCGTCGACATCCACACGCACTACGACGCCCAGATCCTGTGGGATCGAATGCTCACGATCTCGCCTTGGCACGGGGTGACCACGGTCGTGATGGGGAACTGCGGCTTTGGCGTCGCGCCCACGCGCGCTGCACACCGGGACCTCATCCTGCGCACGCTGGAGAAGGTCGAAGGCATGAGCCTCGACGCGTTGCGGTCCGGACTCGGCGAGGACTGGGGCTTCGAGACGTTCCCTCAGTACCTCGATCGGCTCGAACGCGCCGGCGCGGCCATCAACTTCGCGGTGTTGGTGGGTCATACGCCGGTGCGCCTGTTCGTGATGGGCGAGGAGTCCACCGAGCGCGCGGCGACCGAGGCCGAGACCGCTCAGATGCGAGCGATCGTGCGCGAGGCGGTCGCTGTCGGCGCGGCCGGCTTCGCGACCTCGAAGGCCGCCACGCACGTCGGCTATGGCGGCAGGCCGGTGCCGAGCCGAGCCGCGGAGCTCGAGGAGATTCGCGCGCTCGCGGGTGCGCTCGGCGAGCTGGGGCGCGGAGTCGTCCAGGCGACGGTCGGGAGCGGCTTGTTCTTCGACGAGTTCTCCGCGATCGCGCGCGAGACCGGCCGCCCGGTGAGCTGGACCGCCCTGCTCGCGGGGATGATGGGCCCGGGCTCGCACCGTGGCCTGCTCGAGCGGAGCGCGGAGATCCAGCGCAGCGGCCTGCCGGTCTATCCGCAGGTCGCCTGCCGCCCTCTGAACTTCGAGTTCAATCTGCGCGAGCCCTTCATCTTCGAGAGCATGGCACTCTTCCGCCCGATCTCCGCAGCCGACCTCGCGGGCAAGCGGCGCATCTACGCCGATCCCGACTTCCGCCGCCAGCTGCGCGAGAAGGCCGGACCGGGATCGGCCGGACCTTTCGGCAGGCGCTGGGACAGCACCGTCGTCGCGTGGTGCCCGAGCGAGCGCACGCTCGAGGAGCGCAAGCTGCTCGACGTGGCGCGCGAGCGGGGCACGGACGCGATCGATCTGCTGTGCGACTTGTCGCTGCGCGACGACCTCGAGGCGCGCTTCCGCATGGGCGTCGTCAACACCGACGAGAGCGAAGTGCAGGAGCTCCTCCAGCATCCTGCTACGGTGCTCGGGCTCTCCGACGCGGGCGCGCACGCAAGTCAGCTCTGCGACGCGTGCTTCTCGACGCATCTGCTGGGACGGTGGGTGCGCGAGCGCGAAGCTCTGTCGCTCGAGCAGGCCGTGCACATGCTCACCGCGCGCCCGGCACAGGTGTTCGGCATCGCCGACCGCGGCTTGCTCGCGCTCGGACGTCCAGCGGACGTCGTCGTCTTCGACCCCGCACGTGTGGGCCCGAGCGGGCTGCGCCGCGTGAACGACCTTCCCGGCGGCGCCGACAGACTCGTGGCGGACGCCCACGGCATCGAGGCTGTGATCGTGAACGGCGTGCTGCTGCGCGAGCGTGGGAAGGACGTGCTCGATGCGCACGGCGCCCTGCCCGGTCGCCTGTTGCGGAGCGCCGCGGCGTGACGTCGGACAGGCGCGGCGGCGTCGAACGATGAGCGCGCTCGGGAGCGCACGACGGTGAGGCTGCTGGAGTTCCTGAACGGCGAGCGCCAAGGCGACGGCAGCTTCCGTTTCGCGCTCGGCCGCGAGCTGCATGGCGCGTTTGGTGGCGCCAACGGCGGCGTGCTTGGAGCCGTGTGTGTAGTGACGGCGCGTTCGCTCGCGCGCGCACGCGACCCCGCGGCGCTCGACGTGCACTTCCTGCGCGGGCTGCGCGCCGGGGCCGCGCGCGCGGTCCCGACGCTGCTTCACTTCGGTCGCACGCTCGCCTGGGTGAGCGTCGACGTCTTCGACGACCGCGGGAGCCTGTGCACGCGCGCCACCGTCTCGTTCGTCGAGCCGGGCGCCCTCCACCCGCTGGACGCGGCGGGCGAGGCCGGGGCTCCGCAGAGCTGGGTGTCGCACGACGACGGCAAGCCGTGGGCGCGCCCCGGCTCCGGCGTGCGCGTCCCGTTGATCGACACCTTCGATCCGCGCGTGGTCGGTCGCGACGAGCGCGGCATCGCGACCTCGACGCGAGTGCTCTGGCAGGAGGCCGACACGTGCGCGGAGGCGGCGTGCATCGCGGCGGACATCTCCGTGGGCCCGCCGGTCGGGAGCGCCACCGGTGGACGCCCGATCCCGATCCCCAACCCGGATCTGTCGCTGCGCTTCAACGCGCGCGGCGAGCTCCCGGGCACGCTCGTGGCGGCGGCTCGGCTGGAGCGCATCCAGGCCGGTCTCGCGCTGACCCGGATCGAGGTTCGCGCGGGCCACGCGCTGGTCGCGGCCGGCGTCTCGTGCACGACCCTGCTCGCCGGAGATTGGCCGGACGCCTCGCGCGGCCCGAGATCGAGCTGAGCCTTTACGCACTCTGGCGCGCCGGATACGATCGTATATCAGAGTTTCCCATCGGATCCGAGTGGAGGAGCGAGTCGCAATGTCCACGGCGCTCACCCAAGCCGCCCTGCCCGGCGCGGAGATCCTCGACCCGCGGGTCTACGCCACTCGGGGTTATCCACACGCGGAGTGGGCTCGTCTGCGTCGAGAAGCTCCGGTTCACTGGGTCGAGCGGTCGGTCGGCGAGTCGTTCTGGGCGATCACTACGCACGAAGACATCGTGAGCATCTCGCGACAGCCCGAGCACTTCCTGAACGGGCCGCGGCTGGTCATGCCCTTCGACGCGCCGATGAGCGACGAGTTCCCGCTGCGCATGCTGTTGAACATGGATCCGCCCGAGCACCAGGCGATGCGCGCGTTGGTGAGCAAGCGCTTCACGCCTCGGGCGTTGGAGCGCATCCGCGCGCAGGTCGACGGCATCGCGACGGACATTCTCGATCGAGCCATGCATACGCGCGGCGAGGAGGAAGAGGCGGATTTCGTCGAGCGCATCGCGGCCGTTCTGCCGATCTGGGTGATCGCCGAGATGCTCGGCGTGCCGCGGGCCGATTGGGAGATGCTCTTTCACTGGACCAACCGCACGATCGGCGCCGCGGACCGCGAGTATCGCGAGCCGGGCAAGACCGCAGAGGAGACGATGCAGGCGGCGCGGCTCGCGCTCTTCAAGTACTTCAGCGACCTCACGGCCGAGCGGCGCGAGCGCCCCCGCGACGACATCGTGAGCGTGCTGGCGAGCGCGCGCCTGCGAGGCGAGCCGCTGCCAGTGTTCGAGCTGATGTCCTACTACATGCTGCTCGTCGTGGCCGGAAACGAGACCACGCGCAACGCGACCAGCGGAGGCCTGCTGGCGCTGATCGAGAATCCGGGCGAGCTCGAGAAGGCGCGCGGCAATCCGGCGC
>CAZMKX010000435.1:0-4018 GCA_964566375.1 uncultured Myxococcales bacterium | reverse complement strand
CCAATCGCGACCAGCTCGCGGCGAAGGTCGAACGCGGCTACGCGGCGCTCGCCGTGATGGACGGTCACCTGAGGACGCGCGCGTTCTTCGTCGGCGAACGCTACTCGATCGCGGACATCGCGCTCTACGCCTACACCCACGTCGCGCACGAGGGCGGTTTCGAGCTGTCGCGCTTCCCGGCTGTCGTTGCCTGGCTCGCGCGCGTGCGCGCGCAGCCGAGACACATTCCGATCACGCAGGCTTGAACGCGACCAGCCGCACGACGGCGGCGGGGCCGCGGTGACCGTCGCCCTCGGCGAGCTCGGTCTCCGTCTCCTCGAGCAGGGCGATGCGCAGGTCCGCGAAGTCCTGCGCGAGGTCCCCGGCGGTCTGCAGGCGCTCGCGCACCGGGGGACCGCCGCTCGGCCGTCCGAGCTGCGCGGGCGTGAAGGCCTCGAGGATCAGGACGCCGCCCGGCCGCAGCGCGCGCGAAGCCACCGCGTGCACCGCGCGGCGCACGCCCGGCGGCAGGTGCACGAAGATCAGCACGACCGCGTCGAAGCCCGCGTCGGGCAGCGGGTAGCCCGGCAGCTCGCCGATCACGACCTCGAGCTCGACACCGGAGCGTGTCGCGAGCGCCGCGCACTTTCGCGCCGCCACCGCCGACTGGTCGAGCGAGGTCACGCGGAAGCCGTTCCGCGCCAGCCAGACGCCGTTCCGGCCCTCGCCATCGCCGATGCAGAGCACCGCGCCGCCCGGCCGGATCTCGCTCGCGCGCGAGACCAGGAAGGCGTTCGGCTCCGAGCCGAAGCGGTATGCGTCGCCCGCGTAGACCCGGTTCCAGAACTCGGCCTCGGGACTGGTCACAGCCAGCGCCTCACCGTCGCGCGGTAGCGCCGGTACACGTCGCCGAACTTCCGCTCCAGATAGCGCTCCTCGCGCAGGATCACGCCGTAGTGCATCACCGCGAAGAGCGGCACGATCCCTGCGAGTACCCAAAAGCTGTCGCCGAGCACGGCGATGCCGAGATAGATCAGGAACAGACCGATGTAGATCGGATTCCGCGAGCGCGCGTAGAGGCCGTCGCGGACGATCGCCTCGGTGGGCCGGTGCGTCTCGATGTTCGTGCCCGCCGCGCGCTGCTGCCGCATCGCCGTCGAAACGAGCCACACCCCCGCGCCGAGCAGGAGCGCGCCCGCCGTGAAGCGAAGGGCGCCGTGGACGAAGTGCGTCGGCCAGAGGAGCTCGAGTGCGAAGCCGACCGCGAGCGCAGCCAGGAAGATCCGCGGCGGCTGCGCGATCACGTCGGGATGATCGGCCGGATCCACCGACACCGTCATGCGACACCTCCGAGATCGACTTCGAAGACCGTTCCGCCGCCGTCGCGCGCGCGGCAGCGCGCGTCACCGCCGTGGTGGCGCGCGATCTGCCGCACGAGCGCAAGACCGAGGCCGAAGCTGCCGTCCACCGACTCGCGCGCACCGGCGGGTCGGTGGAACGCCGTGAAGATGCGCTCGCGCTCGCTCTCCGGGACGCCGGGACCGCGGTCCGAAACGCGCAGGCGCGCCCGTCCCGGGCCGAGCTTCTCCACCTCGACGTCGACGGCTGAGCTGCCCGCGTGTCGGCGGGCGTTCTCGAGCAGGTTGCGCACCAGGCGGCGCAGCAGCGTGCGGTCGCCGACCACGTCGACCGCGTCGCCCCCGGCAGTCGCGCCGAAGCGGGCGGCCTCTTCCGCGGCGAGGCCGAGCAGGTCGACGGCCTCGCGCCGGTCGAGCGCCTGTCCAGGCTCGAGCCCTTCGAGGCGGCTCGCGAGCAGGAGCTCGCCGATCAGCGCGTCGAGCTCCTCGATGTCGCGCGCCACGCGCGAGCGCAGGTCCGCGCCCTCGTCGCCCCCGAGCAGCTCGATCGCGTCGCGGATCCGCGCCAGCGGCGAGCGCAGCTCGTGCGAGGCCGCGGCGAGCGCGCTGCGCTGCGTGGCGACCAGCTTCTCGATCTGCGCGGCGGCGCGATTGAAGCTGCGCGCGAGGTCGGCGATCTCGTCGGCGCCGCGCACCTCCACACGCGCCGCGAGGTCACCCGAGCCCAGCGCCTCGACCTGCGCGCGCAGCCGTTCGAGCCGCCGCGTGATGCGCCGCGTGACCGGGTACGCGCCGAGCGCGATCGCCGCGGCCAGTGCCGCGATCGCGAAGAGCCAGCCGAAGCGCTCGTGCTCGCGGCTCGCGACCAGGATGCGCCCGTCGGGGAGGCGCGCCGCGAACATCGCCTGGTGGCCACGGTGCATGTGTCCGCTCTCGAGCTCTTCGGCCTCGGGCGCGGGAAGCTCTCGCCCGGCGTTCGCGATCAGCCTGCCGTCGGGCCCGCGCAGCGTGACGTCGAAGTCGAGATCGCTGCGAAGCATCTCGAGTGCGCGCTGCGTTGCGTCGGGCGGCGCATCGGCCGGCGGGAGCGCACGCGCGAGCACGGCCGCCACACCCTGAACGAAGCGCGGCCCCTGCTCGCGCGGGGGTCCGAACGCGTTCCAGCCGACTCCGACCAGGACCGTGAACACGATCAGGATCGCGACGACCATGCCGTAGACCTGCAGGTACAGGCGCCGCATCAGCCGCCCTCGTCCTCGTCGTCGCGTTCGTCCTGCCGGCGCGTGAAGACGTAGCCGACACCGCGCAGCGTCAGGATCCGGCGCGGGTCGCGCGGGTCGTCCTCGATCGCTGCACGGATGCGCGAGACGTGCACGTCGATGCTTCGGTCGAAGGCCTCGAGCGACTCGCCCCGGACCAGGTTCATGAGCGCCTCTCGCGAGAGCACGCGCCCGGCGTTCTCGGCCAGCGCGACGAGCAGCGCGAACTGGTGACTGGTGAGCGGCTTCTCCTCGCCGTCGACGCGCACGACGCGCGCGTCGCGGTCGATCTCGAGCCGGCCGAAGCGCAGGGTCGAGCCGGAATCGGACTGTGCGCTCCGCTGCCGGCGCAGGATCGCGCGCAGCCGGGCGAGCAGCTCGCGCGGGTTGAAGGGCTTGGGCAGGTAGTCGTCCGCGCCGAGCTCGAGGCCGACGATGCGGTCCTCCTCGTCGCCGCGCGCGGTGAGCATCAGGATCGGAACCTGCGAGGTCGCGCGGACGCGACGGCATACCTCGAAGCCGTCCTGGTCGGGCAGCATCAGGTCGAGCACCAGCGCCGCGAAGCCGCCGCGCGCGAGCTCGGCGAGGCCGGTCGCGGCGTCGGCGCGCGTCACCACCTCGAGCCCGCGCGTGCCGAGAAACTCGGCGACCATGCCGGAGAGCCGGGTGTCGTCGTCGATCATCAGGATCCGCTCGGCCATGCGCCTCCCGGGATGTGGTCCGTGCGTGCTCGCGCACGCACGGACCAATCTACCGGAGCCAGCGCCGAAGTGGCTCGGCTCAGTGGCCATGGCTCCCGTGCATCTCCTCGGCGAGCTCGACGAGGCGCGTGCGCTGCTCGGGCGTGAGCACGGCGGCCGCGTTCACCACCGCGTCGACCAGCCGTTGCGAGACACCGTCGAGCGTCGCGAGCTCCTCCGCGCGCAGCGACTCGAGCGCGGCGCGCGAGATCTCCGGCTGCGAGAGCGCGGCCAGGAGCTCGGCGTGACGCGCGCGGTGCTCCTCCTTCAGGCCCTGCAGGTCCTGCACGAAGTCGACCACGATCGCGGTGACCCGCTCGGTCTGCTCGGGCGAGGCATCGACCTCGGAGAGCACGTAGCCGGTCATGAACTCGGCGTGCTTCCGGGCGCGCTCGGGATCCGAGCCCCCGTCGCCGTGCCGGAAGCCGCCGTACGCGGAGGGCGGCGCGGCCGCGAAGGCCAGGCCGAGCACGAGTGCGGTCAGAAGCGCACCGGCGGCGAGCTCCTTCCAGAACGAGCGTCGGTTCGAGATCTCGGTCATGACGTCTCCTTTCAGCGAGGACGCGCGAATTCGCGCACCTCGTGAAGCGGAGACTACGGACCGGCGGTTTCCGCGGTTCGTCCGGAAGGTAAAGAAGTGTCAAGCTGCGCCGCGATCTGCTCGAGCGTGAGCCCGCGCGTC
>CAZMKX010000434.1:0-4028 GCA_964566375.1 uncultured Myxococcales bacterium | reverse complement strand
CGGAGCTCGTGCTCGACGGCACGCCGTTCACGGCGCGCCGCATGTACGAGCTCGGCGGCGTCAACCGGGTGGTGCCGACCGGCCAGGCGCGCGAGGTCGCGCTCGCCTGGGCGTCGCGCCTGGCCGATCGCCCGCCCGCCGCGCTCGCCGCGCTCAAGCAGATGCTGATCGACAACGACAACCTCCCGCTGCGCGACGCGCTCGCGAACGAGCAGCGTCTGTTCCAGTCCGTCGCCACGCAGCCTCCCGCGATCCAGGGCATGAAGGAGATCCAGGATCGCTTCGATGCGGGCGAGCCCATCCGGCAGGTCTACGGCCTGCCTCGACCCTGACACGACAGGAGTGACCGTCATGGCGGAAGCGATCGAAGAGGTTCGGGGAAGGCATGTGGTGATCCGCTTCGAAGCGCGGAAATGCATCCACTCGCGAAACTGCGTGCTCGGCCGGCCCGACGTGTTCGTGCCGAACGTTTCGGGCGAGTGGATCCACCCCGACGCGGCCACACCGGACGAGGCGCTGGGGCTCGCGCTCGCGTGCCCGTCGGGCGCGATCACGGTGGAACGACTGGACGGCGGTCCCGGCGAGCGCGCGCCGGTCGTGAACACGGTGCACCTGCGCGAGAACGGCCCCCTCGCCGTGCACGCGCCGATGCGCCTGGGCGGGCGCGAGATCGGCGTGCGCGCGACGCTCTGCCGCTGTGGTGCGTCGAAGCGGAAGCCGTTCTGCGACGGAAGTCATACCGCCGCGGGGTTCACCGCCACCGGCGAGCCCGCGACGAAGGAGTCACAGCCGCTCGCCACGCGAGACGGTGCGCTCGAGCTCACGCCCGTCCCGAACGGTCCGCTCAAGGCGTCGGGCGCCCTCGAGATCGTCTCCGGCACGGGTCGCACGATCGACCGCGTGACACAGGCGTTCCTGTGCCGCTGCGGCGCGTCCGCGAGCAAGCCGTTCTGCGACGGCACGCACCGGAAGATCGGGTTCCAGGCCGAATGAGCTTCCGGATCGCGGCCGTCGGCGCGGTCGTCGCGAGCCTCGGCGACCTGGCGATGCTGTGGGTCGGGAACGCGTCGCGACCGGAGCTCGCGCTCGTGGAGCCACCGGGCGTCGTGCTCTGGATCGGCGCGGCGCTCGGCGTGCTGGGAATTCCGCTCTACGCGCTGGGCTATCGCGAGACTGCGCGCACGATCGACGGCGACCGCATTCGCGTGCGACGGCTGATTCGCTGGGCGGGCGCGGGCGTGGCCGCGCTGGGCACGTGGATCCACGGCCTGACGGCGCTCCTGATCGCGGACGCGCGCGCGAGCAGCGCGGCGCCAGCGGATCCGTTCGCAGCGGTCGCGAGCTCCGGTGCGCTGCTCGTCGGGCTCTGGGCCCTCACTGCGCTCCTCGCTGCTGCGGCGGCGCTCGCCTTCGCGTTCGAGGCCGGCCGCGGTCGCTCGACGCTGCCGCGCTGGGTCGCGTGGGCGAATCCGGTCTTCGGCACGCTGGCCTTCGCGCTCGCGGGGGTCAGCCTCGGCGAGCCCGCGGAGTCATTCGTCGCTCCGGCGGCGCCGAACTTCGCTCACGCCCTCTTCTTCGCGGCCGCGAGCCTGACGAGCTCGGCGAAGGACTCCTTCAGGTCGTCGATCATGTCCCAGAGATCCGGGACGAGATCGCGGCAGGCGATCAAGCCGAAGTCGAGGTGATCGAGGTAGCTCTGCACCGTGATGTTGAGCCCCTGCCCTTCTGCCACCGCCGACACCGGGTAGTACGTGAGCATGCGCGCGCCGCCGAGATAGAGCGGGTGACGCGGTCCCGGCACGTTTGAGATCACGACGTTGAACGGCGGATTCATGCGATCCATGATCCGCGTGCGCGCGACGATACGCGCGGCCTGTCCTGCGAGATTGGGCGTGGCGAACTGCGTGAAGTCCTGGAGCAGGTTGGCGGGGATCGCCTGCTGCATGCGCTTGGCCGCCTTCATCGACGCGTGGATGCGCATCAGGCGCTCGACCGGGTCCTTCTCGTTCGTCGCGAGATCCGCGAGCACGCTCGAGACACGGTTGCTGTACGTGGCCTTCTCGTCCGCCGAGCGCACCGAAACGGGCACCATCGCGATGAGCGGATCGTCGGGTAGCGCGCCCTTGCGCTCGAGGTAGCGGCGCAGCGCGCCCGAGCTCGCCGCCATCACGACGTCGTTCAGGGTCGTTCCGAACGCGCTCTTGATCGCCTTTGCGTCCTCGAGCGGGATCGAGCAGAACGCCCAGCGCCGGTGCGGCGTGATCGAGCGGTTGAACGGCGTCTTGGGTGCGCGCGTCTGCGGGATCGGCGGCGCGTCGACCTGCTCGCCCTTCCGGCCGAAGAGCCCGCCGACGATCGGCAGCCGCTCGAGGCCCATCGCCTCGCGCGCGAGCGGTACGAAGTCCGGGCTCTGCGCCAGACTGCGCACGGCGCCGGCGGCGAAGCGCGCGGCGCGCCCGGGGCGCAGGAGTGAAGCGCCGATCCCGCGCCGCAGCATCTCGAGCTCGCCGGGGATCGCATCCGGCTTCCACGGCTCCTTCGGCGGCTCGACCGCGCCGCCCTCGGGACTCGTGTCGAGAAGCGTCGAAGTCATCTCCGCGCCCGAGACGCCGTCGATCGTGCAGTGGTGGATCTTGATGTAGAGCGCGACCAGGCCGTTCGCGAGGCCCTCGATCACGTAGATCTCCCAGAGCGGGCGCTCACGGTCCATCGGCCGGCCGGCGATGCGCGAGACGAGCTCCGAGAGCTGCAGGTTCGTGCCCGGCGGCGGCACCGCAATGTGTCGCAGGTGGAAGTCGAGGTCGAAGTTCGGGTCCTCGATCCAGTACGGGTGATCGAGGCCGAGCGGAACCTGCACCAGGCGGCGGCGGAAGGGCGGCAGGATGTGCATGCGCTCGGTCAGCGACTTGCGCATCACGTCGTAGAGGGAGCCGCCCGGAGTCGTCGACGGATCGTAGAGCGTGACGGAGCCGACGTGGCCGAACTGGCCGCCCGTCTCCATGTACAGGAAGCTCGCGTCGAGACCGGTGAGCTGTTGCACGGTGCCCTCCCTACGGGATGGAGTGTGAGGCGACGAACTCCGAGACGATGCGATTGAAGCGCGGCGCGTCCTCGAAGTACGGCGAGTGCCCCGCGCCCGCGAAGTCGTGAACGCGGCAGCCGGGGATCAGCGCCGCGGCCTCCTTCAGCGCGTCGGGCGGGAAGATCTGGTCGTGCTCGCCCGCGATCATCAGCGTCGGCACCGCGTAGCCGGCGAGCGCCTGGGGCTCGATGCGCGCCTCGGCCAGCGTCGCGAGCGCGGCCGGCGAGAGCCCCGGGTTCAAGCCGCTGATCTGGTCGTACAGAAAGGCGAGCGCGGGCTCTCGGGCGGGGAAGTCCGGCGCGAGCGCGGGACCGCCGCGGATGCCCTCGCCGGCGGCGGTGCGCGCCACGCGCCGGAAGGCGTCGGCGATCTTCGGCGTGAATACACCGCCGGGTGTACCCGAAAGAACGAGACACGCGACGCGATCGGGCATCTCGAGCGCCGCGCGCAGGCCCGTCCAGCCCCCCATGGACTGACACACCAGCGCCGCGCGCGCGATCCCTGCGTGGTCGAGGATCGCGCGCAGATCGGCCGCGAACTCGCGCGCGTGGAAATGATCGGGGACGCACGCCGAGCGACCGAATCCGCGGTGGTCGAACGTCAGCACCCGGTGCGCGCGCTCGAAATGAGGGAGCTGCTGCCACCAGATCAGCGTGTTCCCGCCGGCGCCGTGTGCGAACACGATCGGCGCGCCGCTGCCGCGCGTCTCGTAGTAGAGCGTCGTGTAGGGTCGTTGAACGAACGGCATCACTTCTCGCCTTCCGGGTCTGCCGTGCGATGATACGCCCATGCCGAACGCGCCGGGGCTCGAAGTCTGGACGCTTTCCGTGCCGCTTCCCCGGCTCGCGGGCGATCTGGCCGCGTCCGCGGAGGTCGCCGGCTTCGACGGGATCGCCTTCACCGACTCGCAGAACCTGACGGGCGACGTCTTCGCCGGGCTCGCGCT
>CAZMKX010000433.1:0-4032 GCA_964566375.1 uncultured Myxococcales bacterium | reverse complement strand
CGCGCACAGCGACGCGATCAGCAGGTAGGTGAGCGGATAGGCGTAGCGACGCAGCTGCTCGCTCAAGTCTTTCCGCTTCCTTGCTGCCGGGCGCTAGGCCCGATCGGTGACGTCCCGGAGGAGGTCCGCCTCGTCGAGGCAGCGCCCGCAGCCCATCACCACGGCGGTGAACGGGTCCTCTGCCAACATGATCGGCAATCCCGTTTCCTCCCGTAGCAGAATGTCGAGATTGGCCAGAAGCGCCCCGCCGCCCGACAGGACGATGCCCTTGTCGGCAATGTCCGCGGCCAGCTCCGGCGGCGTGCGCTCGAGCGCGATCTTGGTCGCCTCGACGATGGCGTTCACCGGCTCCTGGAGCGCTTCGCGGATGTCCTCGGTGTGCAGCTCGAGGGTCTTGGGAACGCCCGCGACCAGGTCGCGCCCCTTCACGATCAGCGACTTCTGCTCGTCCGTCGGGTAGGCGGAGCCGATCTCGATCTTGATCCGTTCCGCAGTGCGCTCGCCGATCAGGAGGTTGTACTTGCGCTTCACGTAGTTGAGGATCGCGTCGTCCATCTTGTCGCCGCCGACCCGCACGCTGTTGGCGTAGACGATGCCGGAGAGCGAGATGATCGCGACCTCCGTCGTGCCGCCACCGATGTCGATGATCATGTTCCCCGACGGCTCGGTGATCGGCAGACCCGCGCCGATCGCCGCCGCCATCGGCTCTTCGATCAGGTAGACCTCGCGCGCGCTCGCCGAGAGCGCCGACTCGCGCACGGCGCGCTTCTCGACCTCGGTGATTCCCGAAGGTACGGAGATCACAATTCGCGGGCGCAGCAGCGTCGAGCGGTTGTGCGCCTTCTGGATGAAGTAGCGCAGCATGGCCTCGGCGATCTCGAAGTCGGCGATCACGCCGTCGCGAAGCGGGCGCACCGCGGTGATCGAGCCCGGCGTGCGGCCGAGCATGCTCTTCGCTTCCTTCCCGACCGCGCGCACCCGGTGCTTCACGGTATCGACCGCCACCACGGACGGCTCGCTCGAGATGATCCCGCGGCCCTTGGCGTAGACCAGCGTGTTCGCTGTTCCGAGGTCGATCGCCAGGTCGTTCGAGAACATGCCGAGCAGGCGGTCGAGCACCTTCAGCATCGCTGGCTCACCTCGATTTGCCTCCGATCCAGATCCGCCGGCCGGCGTGGCCCGGTGGCGGCAATGGACGTAAGTGGAGGGCGTAAGTGTCGATTTTGTCGCAGGAATCGCCGGATTCTCCGCGCACGCCGATTCTACGAGCGATGCCGATTCGGCGCAAGCACGAGCCTTGTGCAACGCTCCGAAAACGGCAGCTTGCCGCGACCTCGAGGGAGATCGAAATGGGCCGGATCGGCATCTGGGTGCGCAACATCGCCATCATCGGCGTGCTCGTCGTGTTCGCGTTCTTCTTCGGGCAGCCGCAGGGAAACGATCCCGCCGGTGCGCCCGTCGCGCGCGTGAACGGCGAGCTGATCCCGCGCGGCGTGTTCGAGTTCTTCCGCGAGCAGAACGAGGAGGCCTTTCGCCAGTACAGCGAGCAGGGCGTCGGCGCGGACCAGCTTCGCAACCTGATCGACGAGCAGACGCGCGCGGGGCTGATCCGGCGCTACGTGCTCGCGCAGGAGGCCGAGTCACTCGGGCTCGGGGTCTCGGACGAGTCACTCAAGACCGACTTCCAGAGCACTCCCGGCTTCCAGGTGAACGGGAAGTTCGATCGCGAGATCGCGGAGCGCTACATCTCGCGCACGGGCCTGGGCCCCCGCGAGTACGCCGCGCAGCACCGCCGCGACCTCCTGCTGCGGAACTTCTCGCGTTTCGTCGCGTCACCGGTGCGTGTATCCGACGCTGCGGTGCGCGACGAGATCCTGCGCTCGGGCACGAAGGTCTCTCTGCGCTATGCGACCGCGAGCAAGGGCGCGCTGCGGGAACACATTACGGTGACGCCGGAAGAGGCGAAGGCCCTGGTCGAGAAGGAGCCGGACCGCGTGAAGGGCGCGTATCAGCTGCGGCTCGCCGAGTTCTCGAAGGACGAGCAGATCCGCGCGCGACACATCCTGTTCACGGGCGAGGACGCCGAGGCCCACGCGCTCGCGGCCCGCGCACGGCTGGAGGCGGGCGAGTCGTTCGCCGACCTGGCGAAGGAGCTCTCGGCGGACGCCGCCACGCGGAACGACGGCGGCGATCTCGGCAGCTTCCCGCGCGGACGGATGATGGCGCCGTTCGACGAGGTGGCCTTCGCGCTCGAGCCCGGCAAGCCGAGCGGCCCCGTGAAGACCGATCGCGGCGTGCACCTGATCCTGGTCGAGAGCCACGAGCCCGGCAGCCAGACGCCTTTCGAGGAGGTCGCCGAGGCGCTCGCGATCGACCTGCTTCGCGACGACAAGGCCTCCGCGGCCGCCCGCGAGGCCGCGAACGCGCTGCTCGCGAAGGTCACGGCCGGGGAGCCCTTCGTCGCCGCCGCCGACGCTCTGAGGCTGCCGGTATCGGTGACGCCGCCGTTCGGTGTACGGGACGCGACCGTTCCCGGCCTGGCGGGGGTTGCCGATCTGAAGGAGACCGCGCTCGTCTTGACCCCGGAGCGTCCCGTTCCAAACCGCGTGTTCTCGGACAGCGAGAACCTGTACGTGGTCTCGCTTCAGACGCGCGAGGTGCCCGACGACGCGAAGATCGCCTCGGAGATGGCCGCCGCCCGAGATCGGCTGCT
Organism: uncultured Myxococcales bacterium; assembly: GCA_964566375.1. Lineage (GTDB taxonomy): Bacteria > Myxococcota_A > UBA9160 > SZUA-336 > SZUA-336 > VGRW01. The sequence goes on along the minus strand of CAZMKX010000433.1, from coordinate 1,319 downwards.
CGATCGCGAACGCGGGCTCACCGCCGGACTCTGGTACAGCGAGAGGATGAAGGCGCTCGAGGCGCAGGGGAAGATCGAGCAGTACCCGCTGACGCTGGCGACGAACTGACCCGAACGCACGCGGGCGAAGCGCCTACGCTCGTCGCCCTTGCGTTCGAATCCTCTTCGCAGCTTCCGCCTAGTTGCAGGTTCCTGTCGAGCCCGCGGTGCACGTCAGCGGGCAGGCCGTGCACTTCGGTCCGGGCGCCTTGCCGTTCAGGAGCCTGAACTGCGAGAGGTCTCCCGAGCCGATCAGCAGGTTTGCCTCGTCGAGGTCGAAGATCGCGCAAGGGACGGTCCCGGACGTTCCGCACGTGTCGCCCGTTCGGTTCTTGCCGTTCGACGGTCGGAATTGCGCGAGGTCTCCGGAGCCGACGAAGGTACCCGCGACGCCCGGGAACTTTCCATCGCACTTGTTGCCGTAGCCGTCGTGGTCGTCGTCGCGCTGATCCCCGGTGAGCGTCGCCCACGTGTTGGTGGACAGGAAGCCCGCCGCCACTCGGGCGTTCGCCCGCGTCGTGCAGTTGTCGCAGGCGTCACCCACCAAATCGACGTCGCCGTCGAGCTGATTGGCGTTGGCCACTGTCGGGCAGTTGTCCGTCGCGTCGGGCACGCCGTCGGCGTCGCCGTCCCCGCCGCCCGAGGTCGCGGTCGCAAGCGTGTTGCCCGACGTGACCGGCGCCGCGGCGAGCGCCGCCGTCACGTAGAGATTTCCGGCGACCGTCACCGAGCCCGGTGCGGTCGCACTCACGAGCAGCGTTCCGATGCGATGGGTGCCGAGCTCACCCGTCGTCGGGATTCCACCGTTCGCGCGAAGGACGTTACCGGAGATCGCCGCGACGATGTCGGAGCCGGGACCCGTGTCGGGCGTGAAGCTCTGCAGCACGACGCCCGGCCCGCTCGTCGACACGTGGATGTCCCATCCGCAGACCTCTTCGCCCGTTCCCGACAGACACGCGTTGCTGGGTGAGGGCGTCGTGCCGGTCTGATAGAAGAGGTTCAGCGAGATGGCAGGGCCGCCGACGGTGATCGTCGCTGGAGTCGCAGCGGGAGTTCCCGCATTGGTCGGATCCTGAAAGACGGTCACGGCCGCGTGTCCCGCGCCGGCGAGCGACAGGCCCAGGAGCGCCGAGATCAGAATCAGCCAGCTGCGCAGCATTGCGTCCCCTTTCGTGGAGTCCGAGCGTCGCGTTCGACGACGGGAATTGCAGCACGCGACCCATATGCGGTCAAGAGAGTCATTTCACAGTGGTGAGACGAAGAGGGGCGGGTGGGGGAGG
>CAZMKX010000432.1:0-4037 GCA_964566375.1 uncultured Myxococcales bacterium | reverse complement strand
CCGGTTAGAACTTCCGACTCCAAGAGATCCGCGTGACCTTGAAGCCGAGCGGATTCGCGACGAGCTCGTCAGCCGCGGTGGGCGGCTCGATCACAACCTCGAACTGACCGACCCAGGTCTCCTCGCCACTGAGCTTCCCTTCGAGCGTGCGGCGGGTTTCGACCCACTCGACCTGCCAGGTGCGATCGCCGAGCTGGAGCGTGTTGCGGACGCTCGGCATCACGGTCCCCGAGCGCGCTGCGAGGAACGGGTCGGCCGTACGGAAGTGGTCGTTCAGCGCGCTGATCGCGGGCCCCGCGGTCTGCCGGTAGACGCGCTCGAGCAAGTTCTTCTGCGCCGCGCCGTCGGCGGTCACCTGGCGCAGGTCGCGCACGTACGCCTGGAGCTGGAAGCCGATGATCTTGGGATCGGCGATGGTCGACGCGGTCGCGGGCCCGATCACGAGCGACTGCCCGGCTTCGTCGACACGCACGATGTAGGGCACGACCTTGCTCTGAGCCGAGTGCCAGACGAGCGCGAGCCCGAAGATGACGTTCGAGAGCGCGAGGATCAGCGCGATGAGCTGCCAGTTCCACCTCGCGCGGACGAGGTTCTGGTAGCGCTCGTTCCAGATGCTCCGCGCCTCGTGGTAGGGGTTCGTGGTCTGCGAGGTCATCGGTCGCTCCTACAGGCCGCGCTCGCGGCGGACGACATCGGCGGCGCCGACGCGACGGTGCGAGTGGCGAGTCGCGAGGTTTTGAGCCGCGGCGCGGAAGGGCGACGCGAGGACGTGCCCGGCGCCTGCGCCGGCGGCGCGGAGGACGCCGGCGCCGGCGCTGTACCGGTCTCGGCCGAGTGCGATGCCCTGGCTCACCGCCGACGAGGCCCGCGCGACGAGGGCGAGCGGGACCCGAGCTCCGGAAGCCGCGGTCGCAATACCCGCAGCTGAGGTGAGCACGCTGTTGAGGCTGGCGCTCACGGCGCCGCTTGCGAGCGCCTGCCCGTAGCTTGGGATCGACCACGCGATGAAGCTGAAGAGTGCGCAGACGCCGAGAATGCTGAAGGCGCCGGAGAGGTTGACGCCGCCGGTCATCGCGGCCTGCCATCCGGTGACGAGGCCGCCGCCCAGGGCGACGATGATGTAGATCATGAAGAGCTTCGTGCCGACGCCGAGCAACGCACTGAAGTAGGACATCCCGAACCGAGCCGTCCAAGGCGAGCCCAGGAATCCGAGGAGGAGGACGCCGCCGCTCAGGACAATGAACCCCTCCACGAGCGCGATGACCATCTGCGCGGCGATGATCAAGAACGCGATGAAGAGGAGAACCCCGAGAATCGGCGCGAGGAACGCGCCCGTGATCGAGCCGAGCATGCCCTGCACGTTGAGGTTCTGGACCAGGGTCTCCGCGAGCCCGCTGCCTGCCTGAAGGATTCCGACGGGGCTCAGCTGAGCCATCGGGGCGCCGGCCGCAGAGGCGGCGGCCTGGCCGGCACCAACGAAGCTGTTGAGCACCGCACGAGCGAGACCCTGTGCGTTCGAGAGGACGAACCAGAAGAAAGAGATCCGCATGAGGTTCTTGAGCAGGCCAACGAAGATCGGGACCGGGTCGTCCTTCTCGAGGATCCACCAGATCAGCGACCACGTGACCGTGATCGCGGCGAGAAGGATGAAGAGGTTCTGAGCGATCGGGAGGATCGCGCCGTAGATGCCACCGACGGCGGCTGTGAACTGAGAGACGAGTGTGTTCGCCATCTCGGCCGGCTCCTCAGAAGTTCTTGAAGCCAGGCTGCGTGCGCGGGTCTTCGACCTTGCCCGGCTCGGTGGCGCGCACCTCGCGCACGGTCTCGCAGTTCGGATAGTTTGCATGCTCCGGCGGCTCGCAGAACGCCAATGCCTTCGACCAGGTCTCCGTCTTCTGGCCGCGCTGCTCGACCCAATAGTTCAGGCCGTAACGCGACGACTGCGCTGTGCTCTCGAGCGCTGCGATCGGATCGTCGCCGTTGGCGACGTCCTCCGGACTCGGGCTGCAGGACGCGATCGTCGCGACGACTAGAGCAAGGACGGTGCGCCGCATGTGGTTCTCCTCCGTCAGTAGTTGCTGAAGCCCGACTGGCTTCGCGGATCGGAGACGCTGGAAGGCGTCCCGATGAACTGCTGAAGCGCCGCCTCCGACGCCGCGCTCGTGCTCGTCGCGTTCGCCTTCCAGACGTTCTGCGCGTTGATCTCGAGCGCGAGGAGCTGGCGCATCTTCGTCATCTCCGCGACTTGCAGGCTCGCGAGCGAGTTGGCGACCTGCATGAGCTCGTTGCGGCCGCTGGCGCTGTCGTTCGCGCTACGCAGCGCGCTGAGCGCGGCATCGACGTTGTTGAAATCGCCGATGTTGAGGCCGGCCGAACGGAGCGTGCCGTTCAGAGTGTCGAGCGTGGAGCGCGACAACTGCTGGTACTGCGTGTTCCAGTTGGTCGGCGCCACGTAGCCCGGGAACTGCGTCTGAAACTGCGCCTGCAAGTTGGGGAGGTCGTAGGCGATCGACTGGCCGATGTGGACAGCGTTGGCCAGTGCTGCGATCGCGCTCTGGACCTGCCCCCATTCGGGGGAGCCGAGCTGCGAAGCCTGGTTCGCCATGTCGCGCAGCTGCTGGACCTGATTCGAGATCTGCGTCGCCTCGTTCGAGAGCTGCTGCACCTGCTGCGCGACCGCGTAGATGTTCTGGATCGCAGAGATGATGTTCTCGATCAGGTTCACGGGATCGAGCACCACCATCTGAGCGTGCGAGCGCGGCGCGGGCGCAACGACCAAGGAGAGACCGAGCGCGATGGCGAGGGCTCCGGTGCGGCGCCGGCGGCTGTGCTTCACGTCTTGGGACATGCCTTTTCCTCCTCGTGGAAGGCCTTCCAGCGCAGCGCGGCAGCGTCGAGGCCGCGCTGCTCGAGCCACACGGCCGGCCACGCGTCGCGGTACTGCTCGCGGAGCTTCCGGATGCGCTCGATCTCCTCGCTGCCCGAGATGCCGATGAAGCTCAGGGTCTCGGGGCCGAGCGCGAGGTCGAGCATCCGGCGGCCGAGCGGCGAGGCGTAGTAGTAGTGCCGTTTCGGAGTTGCATGCGCGATCAGCTCGACCTGGGTCTCGTTCAAGCCGAGCCGCCGGTAGAGCTGCCCGGTCTGGGTGTTGCGCGCTTCGGGATTCGGGAGGAAGACCTTCGTCGGGCAGGACTCGAGCAGAAGGTCCCGCTGCGGCGAGTTGTAGACCTCCGTCAGGCTCTGGCTCACGAAGACGACCGCGCAGTTGCGCTTGCGCAGCACGCGCAGCCACTCCTCGATCTTCGTCGAGAAGACCGGGTGGTTGAGAAGTAGCCAGGCCTCCTCGAGGATCAGCAGGCTCGGCTCGCCGCGAAGGCGCCGCTCGATCTGGTGGAAGAGGTAGAGCAGAACGGGCACCGCGTTCTGCTCGCCCTTGCTCATCAGGTGCTCGACCTCGAAGACCTGGAAGCGGCTGTCGCGTAGACCGTCTCGCTCCGCGTCGAGCAGCTCGCCCATCGCGCCTTCGAGCGTGTAGTGGCGCAGTCCCGCGCGGACGTCCTCATCCTGCACCGTGCTCGCGAAGTGCGTGAGCGTGCGGTCGGGGCTCTCCCGCAGCCGCTCGAGCGCGGCGTGGATCTCTCGCCGTCGCGCCGGGGTCGGCTCGATCGACTGGAGCCGCAGCAAGCCCTCGATCCACTCGGACGCCCAGACGCGCACGCCCGGCTGGTCGATGTCGGCGAGCGGACAGAACGCGAGGTCGCGAGCCGCGTCGCCGGCGATGTCGTAGTGCTCGCCGCCGACGGCGTTGCAGAGCGCGAACGAGCTGTAGCCCTTGTCGAAGGCGAAGACCTGAGCGCCCGGATACCGCAAGAACTGCGCGGCCATGAGGCCGACGAGCGTCGACTTCCCGGCGCCGGTCGGTCCGATCACGAGCGTGTGACCCACATCGGTGACGTGGAGCTGAAAGCGAAATGGCGTGGCGCGGGCGGTTTTCGCGTAGAAGAGGGGAGGGGATGTGGGCGGGTAGAAAGGGCAGG
>CAZMKX010000431.1:0-4041 GCA_964566375.1 uncultured Myxococcales bacterium | reverse complement strand
TCGCGGTAGAGCGGTTCCGAGAAGCGGCGATCGACGAGCACGATCGCCGCCACGTCGTCGGGCCCGCGCAGCACGCGGCCCGCCGCCTGTACCGCGCGCGCGAGGCCCGGAAGCAGGTATGCGTATTCGAAGCCGGCGCCGATCTCTTCGTCGAAGAACGCCCGCACGAGCTCCCGCTCGCGCTCGAGCTTGGGCAGGCCCGGCCCGACGACGAAGACGCCGATCGCCATCTCGCCCGGGTAGTCGACCCCCTCGGACAATACGCCCCCGTGTACACCGCAGACGAGCAGCGGCTCGCGGCGGTTCGCGCGCAGCCGCGCGAGGATCGGCTCCACCGGCATTCCCGGCAGCTGCAGGATCACGCGCAGCTCGCCGGGCGGGAGCAACGCCGTGACTTCGTCGCGAAACGCGAAGCTGGAGAAGAACGCGAGCCAGTTCCCCGGTCGCGTTCGCACGCTGCGCGCGATCAGATCGGCGATCGCGGCCGCGTGCTCCGATCGCACGCGGAAGCGCGTGTCGACCGAGTCGACCGCGACGATGAGCCGGTTCTCACGCGGGAACGGCGAGGGCAGGTCGAGGCGCACCGTGCCCGGCGCCTCGACGCCGAGCGTGCGCGCGTGGAAGTCGAGGGGCGCGAGGGTCGCACTCATCAGCACCGCGGCGTGGAAGGAGCGGATGCGGCGGCCGAGCCAGGGCGCGGGGTCGAGGCACAGGCGCTTGGCCCGCTCGGGAGACCACAGGGCGGCGAAGCGCGACGGGTCGTCCTGCTCGGCGCCGTGGGCGAACTCGCGCACGAGCGCGAGCGCGCTCTGCAACGGATCGCGCAGCCGCCCGTCGCGCCCTTCGCGGACGGGTGCGAGCGTCGCCGGGCGCTCGCTCTCCGACGCTGCCTGCGCCTGCGTCGCGAGCTGCGCCTCGAGCGCCGCCTGCTCGATCGGCTCCCAGAATCCGCGCTCGGTCGGTTCGACCCATGGGCCGTCGTCGGGACGTTCCTCGGCGAGCCGCTGCGCCACGCCCCGGCAATGCGACGCGACCTCGCGAAGCAGCGCCCCGGCGCGAACGTAGGCGCGCTCGGGCAGGGCTTCGCAGCGCGCGGCGAGCGCGTCCAGCCGCGCGAGCTCGAGCTCCGGCGAGAAGTAGCCCTGCGCGCGCGCGGCCAGGTTGTGCGCCTCGTCGACGATCAACAGGTCGCGGCCGTCGGGGTTGTCGAAGAAGCGGCGCAGGTAAACGCGCGGGTCGAACACGTAGTTGAAGTCGCAGACCACGGCGCTCGCCCGCAGGGCGAGCGCGAGGCTCGTCTCGAACGGACAGAGCTGGTGCGCGCGCGCGCGCTCGGCGATTCGTCCGGCCTCGAGCACGCCCTCGCTCGCGAGCGCGTCGGCCAGCCCGGTGGCGGCGAGGCGCTCGCCGAAGCCCCGCTGCCACGGGCAGCGCCGCTCCGCGCAGCCGAGCTCCGCCCGCGGGCAGACGCGGTCCTTCGCCGAGATCTGCACCGCGAGCGCGCCGCTTCCGGGCGGGAGCATGCGACGCAGCGTGTCCAGCGCGAGCTCCTGCTGCGAAGTCTTCGACGTCACGAAGAACACGCGCCGATCCTCGCGCAGCGCGCGCGCCAGGAACGGATGCAGGGCGGCGGCGGTCTTGCCGATCCCCGTCGGCGCGGAGCAGAGCAGCACGAGGCCCGAAGCGGCCGCGCCCTCGACTTCGCGGACCATCTGCGACTGGACGGGGCGTGGCGCGTCGAAGGGGAAGGGCAGCGCGAACGCCTGTCGGGCGATGCTTCGCGAAGCGTCGAGCTGCGTCGATCGCGCCACCTTCTCGAGCCGCTCGTCCAGCCGCGCCGCCCAGGTCTCGTGTGCGAATGCGACGCGGACGCGCGCGCTCCTCCCGTCCAGCAGCGAGAGCGCGACGACCGAAGCGCCGGCAACGCGCTCGCCGCGCAGCGCGAAGAGAAGCGACACGAACCCGGCGCGCTCGACCGCGCGCGCGGCGCTCGTGTCTTCGTCGTCGTCCGGCAGAAAGCGCAGGACTTCGAGGCGCAGGCCGCGCGCGCCATCGCGCACCACGTCCGCACGGCCGTCGAGGGTGACCCGCCAGCCGCGCCAGTCGAGCTCCGCGTCGACGCGCACGCCCGTACGCGCGCCGTCGGCGAATGCCTCGCGCGCGCCTGCTTCGAGGCGGGCGCGCGCGGGATCCCCGGACGAGAGCGCGACGCCCGTCGCGCCGGCGTCGATCAGGTCCTCGACGCCGAGCGCGAGCGTGCGCTCCCGCTCGTCGATGCAGATCAAACTTCGCGAACGCTCACTTCGACGGCGGGCCGGTCGGGACGTCGCGGAACGCCGTGTCCTTGTCGAGCCGCGGCTCGGGCGGCAGGCGCAACACGCGCTCCGCCAGGATGTTCCGCATGATCTCGTCGGTGCCGCCGGCGATGCGCAGGCCCGGCGAGCCCAGGTACGCCTCCTGCGCGTCGCCGAGCTCCGACCCCGCGAAGCCCTGGAGCTCGATCGCGAACGACGCGACCTCCTGGTTCAGCGGCGCGCCCACGAGCTTCCCGATCGAGCTCTCGGGTCCGGGCGTGGTGCCCTTCGAGAGCGCTGTGAGCGTGCGGTAGCCGGTGTACTTCAGGCCGGACGAGCGGATGAAGAAGTCCGCGATCCGCTGTCGCACCGCACCGTCCTCGATCGCGGGCTTGCCGTGCAGCTCGGCGTTGCGCGCGACGCGGATCAGATCCTCGGCCCGGAAGCCCCCGCCGCCGCCGCCGATCGACGCGCGCTCGTTCATCAGCGTCGTCAGCGCCACGCGCCAGCCGTCGCCGACACGTCCCACGCGATCGGAGTCGGGCACCTTCACGTCGCTGAAGAACACCTCGTTGAAGCCGCTGCCGCCGTTGATCTGCTTGATCGGCCGGATCTCGACGCCGGGCGCCTTCATGTCGACGATGAAGTACGTCAGGCCCGCGTGCTTGGCGACGGTCGGGTCGGTGCGCGTGACGATCATGCCCCACTTGCTGAAGTGGGCGCCGGTGGTCCAGATCTTCTGGCCGTTGATCGTCCAGGTGTCGCCGTTCTTCACGGCCGAAGTGCGCAGGCCCGCAAGATCCGATCCGGCCGCCGGCTCGCTGAAGAGCTGGCACCAGATCTCGTCGCCGCGCGCCATCTTCTCGAGGTGCTTCGCCTTCTGCTCCGGCGTGCCGTGGGCCATGATCGTGGGGCCGAGCATGCCGATGCCGATGCCGAACACGTTCGGCGGCACCTGGTACTTCGCCTCTTCCTGGTTCCAGATCACCGACTGGATCGGCGTCGCGTCGCGTCCGCCGAACTCCTTGGGCCAGGTCAGGCACGCCCAGCCGTTGTCCTTCTTGCATGCCTGCCAGGCCTGCGCGGACTTGATCGTCTCGGGGTCGTCGCGCTCGGACAGCATCGAGTTCGACTCCCCGGGCTGCAGCGGCTTGCGGTGCTTGGAGAGGAACGCGCGCGCGGCGGCCCGGAACTCGGCCTCTTGCGGGGTATCGTTGAAGTCCATCTCGAATCTCCTTCTCAGGCTGCTTGCTTCGCGATCAACCGCTGCACGAGCTTCTCGCGCCAGTGCGCCGGAGAGCCGAGTGCAACCGCCTGATGCTTCGCGCGTCGGTAGAACAGGTGGCAGTCGTATTCCCAGGTGAAGCCGACGCCGCCGTGCATCTGCACCATCTCGACCGCGGCCGTGTCGAACGCGGTCGTGGCGGAGACGCGCGCCGCGGGCGCGGCGATGGCGAGCTCCGGGTTGTCCTCTGAGAGCGCCCACGCGGCCCAGAAGCAGTTCGACTTGGCGAGCTCGATGGCGACGTACAAGTCGGCCATGCGGTGCTTCAACGCCTGGAACGAGGCGATCGGCCGGCCGAAGGCGTAGCGCCCCATCGTGAACTCGCGCGTGATCTCGAACGCGCGCTCGGCGCCGCCGAGCTGCTCGAAGGCCTGCAGGACTGCCGCGCGATCGAGCACGCGCTCGAGCAGCTCCCAGCCGCGGCCCTCGTCGCCGAGCAGCTCCGCGGGCGCGTCCTTGAAG
>CAZMKX010000430.1:0-4052 GCA_964566375.1 uncultured Myxococcales bacterium | reverse complement strand
CGAGTACCCGATCGTCGTCGACCCGCTGACGACGACGTCGCTCTGGGCACCGGAAGGCACGGGCGGATTCGACCACTTCGCCGCCGGTGTCTCGACGGCGGGCGACGTGAATTGCGACGGCATCAGCGATCTGGCGATCGGCTCACCCTACGACGACCCGCTGCCGGGCGGAGGCGATTCGGGCTGGGTCGGCGTCTGGTATGGCCGGACCGGTGCGCCGCCTCCGAGCCCGTTCTCGGCGCCCGACTGGAGCGCGTCGGGGCCGTTCTTCGACAATCACTTCGGCGAAGCGGTGGTCGCGGCGGGAGACGTGAACGGTGACTCCTGCGACGACCTGCTGATCGGCGCGCCGCGAATCGGAAGCACGGAGGCGGCCTACCTGTTCCTCGGCCACGCGGGCGGGCCGTCTTCGGCGCCCGACTGGAAGGCCGTCGGCTTTCCCGGTGCGAATCAGTTCGTGCTCACGAAGTTCGCCGCCTCGCTGGCCGCTGGCGACGTGAACGGCGACGGCTTCGCCGACATCATCGTCGGTCAGCCGCTCGCGCCGAACGGACAGAGCGAGGAAGGCGCCATCTTCGTCTGGCTGGGCAATGCCGGGATCGCGAGCCAGCCCGACGGGACGGCCGCAAACGCGGATTGGCGGGCGGAGAGCAATGCCGTCAACGCGCACTTCGGCGCCGCCGTCTCTTCCGGGGCGGACGTCAACGGCGACGGCTTCGACGACGTCGTCGTCGGCGCCCCCGATTATGCGGGCGAGGGCTTCGTCTTCGCCTGGTACGGCGGGCCGGGCTTCGCAGCCGACCCGGATGGCACGCCGGCCAACGCGGACTGGCAGCTGAACTACGGTCAGGCGGGTGCGAAGCTGGGTGCGGCGGTCGCGATCGTCGGTGACCTCGACGGCGATGGCTATGCCGACGTGGCGGCCGGTGCGCCGAGCTTCGATCTCGGTCCAGGCTTCAACGACTACGGCACCGTGACCGTCTCGCGCGGTCGCGGCGCGGGGCTCATCAACGGATTCTTCGACGCGTTCAAGAACGGTGCTGCTTCCGGAGGCCTGTACGGCACGTCGCTCGCGACCGCGGGCGACGTCAACGGCGACGGGCGCGCGGACCTTCTCGTCGGTGAACCGCTCTCGCCGATCAGCTCGACCGCTGCCGGCCGCGCGTATCTGTATCTCGGCAGAGCGGACTTCTTCGGCGGCTTCCCGGCGGCGACCGTCACCTACAGCGAGCCGTCGACGATCAACAACGTCGGCGATCGCGCGCGCTTCGGCGCGAGCGTCGCGACCGCGGGCGACTGGAACGGTGACGGGCTGTCGGACGTCGTCGTCGGCGCGCCCGACTATGGCCAGAGCCTCTGGGGCAAGGCGTGGCTCTACACGGGCGGAACGAGCACGGTCGCGCAGGCGATCGGCGACACCCGCCAGAGCGACCAGGACAACGCGGGCCAGGGGCTCGGGCTCGGCTTCGCGGGCGACGTGAACGGAGATGGCTTCAGCGACTACGTGGTCGGCGCGCCGAACTACGACGACGGCAACACCGACGAGGGTCGCTTCGACATGGTGTATGGCGGTTCCTGCGGGCCCGCCTGCGCACCCGCATTCCTGATCCCGCCGAACGCGTTCCAGGGCAACGAGGACAACGCGCACATGGGCGCGAGCGTCTCGGGCGCGGGTGACGTGAACGGCGACGGCTACAGCGACGTGATCGTCGGCACGCCGGAGGCGGACCAGTTCGTCTTTCCGAGCGGCAACCGCATCGATGCCGGAGCCGCGCGCGTCTACTACGGCTCGCAGTTCGGCCTCGACGAGTCGGCGGCGATCAGCGTCGTGGGTGGAAGTCAGGCGGGCGCGAGCCTGGGCAGCTCGGTCGCGGGCGCGGGCGACGTCAACGGAGACGGATACGCCGACGTGATCGTCGGCGCGCCGAACTTCGACTTCTCGCCGCTGACCGACTGCGGGCGCATCTACGTGTACTACGGCTCGGCGTCCGGGCTCGTGACCACTGCGAACGTCACGATCGTGACCGGCAGCGAGAGCGGCGGGAAGCTTGGCATCTCGGTTGCGTCGGCCGGCGACGTGAATCGCGACGGATACTCGGACGTGCTCGTCGGCGCGACGGGAGAGGGTGCCGGCGATCCCGGCGCCGCGCACTTGTATCTCGGCGGGCCGACGGGACTCGCTCCAACCCCGGCACGGAGCTACCCGGGCGAGGGCGCGCTTGCCGAGATGGGCGCCTCGGTCGCGACGGCGGGCGACGTGAACGGCGACGGCTACTCGGACTTCCTGATCGGCTCGCCCGGGCTCGACGCCGGTGCCGGACAGTATCAGGGCCGCGCGTACCTGTATCTCGGAGGCGCGACGCCGCCGGCTGCGGCGGCCACCGTTCGCGACGGCGGGGAGGGCGAGTTCTTCACCTTCGACAGCCGGACGGGCGCCGCCGTCAGCAGCGCGGGCGACGTGAACGGCGACGGCCTGTCGGACGTCGTCATCGGCGCGCACTGGTACACGGGTCAGAGCGGCTTCGCCCAGGGAATCGCCTTCGTCTACCACGGCGATCGAACGACCGGGAACATCTCGGCCGCGCCTCAGGCCGTTCTGCAGGACTGCGCGGAGTCGTTCTGCGACTTCGGGGTGCGCGTCGCGCAGGCGGGCGACAGCAATGGCGACGGCTTCTCCGACATCGTGGTCGCCGCGTTCAAGTACACCAGCGGCCAGCTCTACGAAGGCGCGACGTTCCTTCACTTCGGCAATGCCGGTGCCGGCGTGTCGCGCATCCGGCAGCAGTTCAGCTCCGGGCTCTCGTCCCGCATCGACCTGCTCGGCCGCGCCGACTCGGGCTTCCAGGCTGCGCAGGTCGCTCGCAGCGCGGCGGGCCGGGCGCGGATGCGCGTCGAGTTCGAGACGAAGCCGCTCGCGCAGTCGTTCGACGGCCTCGGGACCACGGTGGTCTCGGACACCTCGTCGTCGCTGCTCGGCACCTACTTCTTCGCGCTCCAGAGCTGTGCGGAGCCGAACGTCTGTCACTGGCGAGCGCGCGTGCGCCCGCGCTCGCCGCTCTTCCCCACGACTCCGTGGTTCGTCCTGCCCGGCAACGCCGCGAGCGAAGGAGATCTGCGCAACCCCGCCCCGGATTCGGACGGCGATCTCTATCCGGACCCGGTCGACAACTGTCCCACCATCGCGAACGCGTCGCAGGCCGACGGCGACGCGGATCTCGTCGGCGACGTCTGTGACAGCTGCTCGAGCGTCGCGAACCCGCGCGTGGCCGCAGGCTTCCTGGCGGGAAATCCCTGGGCGACGCTCACCGGCGGTCAGCGCGACGACGATCACGACGGCTACGGCAACCGCTGCGACGGAAAGTTCCCCGGCGTCGCGGGAACGCTGGTCGGTACGGGCGATCTCGCCCAGTTCCGGGCCAGCAACGGGAGGAACCGCACGCTCGATTCGTGCGGTACGACCGGCACGCGTCCGTGCGCCATCTTCGACCTCGACGAGGCGTCGTTGCTGATCGGGACTTCCGATCTCGGTGTCTTCCGCACGCTGAACGGCAAGGCGCCCGGACCGAAGTGCGCGACGTGCCCGCTCACCTGCGAGGCGGGCGTCAGCGGGACGTGCGGGGCGATTCCGTAGCGACGGGAATCAGGTCGGGTCGGGCTCGTACCCGAGGTTCGGCGCCAGCCAGCGCTCGACCTCGGGTACGGGGATGCCCCGGCGCGCCGCGTAATCGGCGACCTGATCGCGACCGATCTTGCCGACGCTGAAATAGCGCGCCTTCGGGTGCGCGATGTAGAGGCCCGAGACGCTGGCGGGCGGCGTCATCGCGAAGCTCGACGTGATCTCCATGCCGATCTCTCCGGGCTGCAGGAGCTCCCACAGCGTCGTCTTCTCGGTGTGGTCCGGACAGGCCGGATAGCCGAGCGCCGGCCGGATGCCGCGGTACTTCTCGTCGATCAGCTCCTCGAGCGCGAGCTGCTCGTCGCGCGCGTAGCCCCACTCGCGCCGCACTTTCCGGTGCAGCCACTCGGCGAACGCTTCGGCCAGCCGGTCGGCG
>CAZMKX010000429.1:0-4060 GCA_964566375.1 uncultured Myxococcales bacterium | reverse complement strand
TGATCTTCCGCGACCAGATCTGCGTGTTCTCGCAGCCCGGCTCGCTTCCCGCCGACGCGCTCGAGGATCTGATCCAGAAGGTGAAGGGCCTCGACATGGACGACGTTCGCCGGCAGATCGAGGCGTACGAGGCCGGCGAGGGCGCGGAAGACTGAGCGGACGCGCGCGTGGACGTCCGCCGCCTGCTCGAGCCCGACGAGGCGTTCGCGTTCGACGTCGCGCCCGCCGAGCACGGCCAGCGCCTCGACAGGCTGCTCGCTGCGCGACTTCGCTTCGCGTCGCGCACGCGGATCGCAGGCTGGATCCGCAGCGGCCGCGCGCACGTGGACGGCGTGCCCGCCGCGCGCGCGTCGTCGCTGGCGCGGAGCGGACAACGCGTCTCGATCGCGATCGAGAAGCGGGCGCGCGACTCGGCCAGCGAGATCGACGACCTGCTCGCACTTCCGGAGCTCGCGCGCGGAGACGGCTGGGTCGCGCTCTCGAAGCCCGCGGGAGTTCCCAGTCACCCCGCGGGAGACGAGATCAAGCGCACGTTGCTCACCGCGCTCACGTTCCGCTACGAAGCCGAGTCCGAGCCGGGCGGGCCGTGGCTTCCGCACAGGCTGGATCGGCCGACCTCCGGCCTGGTGCTCGTCGCGCTCACGCGCGGCGCGCAGATGCGGATCTCGGCCGCGTTCGCGCGCGGCGCGGTGCGCCGCCTCTACGACGCGCGCGTTCGCGGCGACGCACGGGCCGCACTTCCGAGCGGCCTCGCGGCGCGCGACCTGCACCTGCCGCTCGCGCGCTGCGGCGACGCGCCGGCGCGCTTCCGCGTCGATCCGGCCGGTGTTCCTTCGCACACACGCGCGCGGCTCGTGCGCGCGGGCGTCGAGTCGAGCGTGCTTGCGCTCGAGCCCGTGACGGGGCGACAGCACCAGCTGCGCGTGCACCTCGCGCACCTCGGGCATCCGATCGAGAACGACCCGCTCTACGATCCCCGAGCCGAGCCTCACGGCCGGATGTGCCTGCACGCGCGTGCGCTCGAGCTTCCTGCGGGCTGCGTCGGAAACGACGCCCCGCTTCAGCTCGAGGACGCGCCGGCTCCGTTCGCGCTTCCGTCGGACAGATCCATCCGGTAGCAGCGCACGCGCACGCGCCGGTCGGGATCGTAGCCGCGCCACTTCGCGGGCGGCACTTCGTCGGGACCCGCCAGGCGGAACGCGTGCCGCTCGAAGAACGAGCCGACGCGTTCCGAGGTCGTGCAGGCGTACACGTACTCGAGCTTGCGCTCGCGCGCGCGCGCCAGCGCGTACGCGACCAGGTGGCCGCCGACGCCCTCGCCGAGGAAGCGCGTCAGCGTGTAGAGCGAGGCGATTTCGGCGGAGCGCGTGCCGTCGTCGACGAGCAGTGCGCCGATTCCCGCCAGGTGCCGGCCCTCGACGAACGCGCCGAAGCCGCTGGCGAGGACCAGGTCGAGCTGATCCGCGGAGCGCGGCGCCAGATAGCCTTCGGACGTGCCGCGCGCGATCAGGTCCGACGCCGCGTCGAAGTCGTCGAGCACGAGCCGCCGCACGAGCATGTAGCGCTCTTGCGTGAAGAGCGTGCCGGACCCCGCGTACGTGAAGAGCTCGTCGTGCAGCCCCTCGAGCGTGCAGACGTTCACGGCGGGGACGCCGGCGACCAGCATCCCCTCGACCTCGCGCAGCAGGGCCGCGCGGCGCAGGCTCGACTGCGCACCCGAGGCGAGGATCTGGCGCAGCTCGTCGAGGTGCACGAAGGAGATGCGCTCGCGATTCTCGCCGATCACGCCGCCGTCGCGGTCGATCCAGACGAGCTTCGCGATGCCGAGCCGGAGCGCCGCCTCGCGGCAGGCCGGTGCAAACGCGAGCGAGCCGCCGACCACGAGCCCGAGCTTCGACTCCGCGCGAAGCTTGCGCCACACCGTACCCTCGAGCCGCGGCGTCGCCATCGACAGCACGTTGGGTCCGACCAGCGGCTCGAGCGCCGAACGCTCGGTCGAGATCAGCACCACGCGCGTTCCGTTCGCGTTGAGCTCGGCGATCAGCTCGGCGAGCCGCGCCGGATGCCGCAGCTCCGTCGACGGTGCCGCGATCGCGAGCGTGCGTCCGCGGAACTCGAGAAGGTAGAAGCCCTTCTCGGAGAAGGCCGCAGGCGCCGCCGACAGGTTTTGGGCGGGATCGCTCAGCCTCGTTCGTTCCCGACGATCGAGACGAAGCTGACGCAGCGGCCCGGCGCGCCGCCGAGGTTGTGCGTGAGTCCCATCTTCGGGTTCTTGATCTGGCGCGGACCGGCCTCGCCGCGGAGCTGCAGCCACATCTCGTACATCATGCGCAGGCCCGACGCGCCGATCGGGTGACCGAAGCTCTTGAGCCCGCCGTCCGGGTTGACCGGCTGCGCGCCCTCGAGGTCGAAGCGACCCTCCTGCTCGTCCTTCCAGGCCTGGCCGCGCGGCGAGAAGCCCATGTCTTCCATCAGCACGAGCTCGGTCGGCGTGAAGCAGTCGTGCACCTCCGCCATGCTGATCTGCTCGCGCGGGTTGGTGACGCCCGCCTGCTTGTACGCGTCGCGCGCGCTCGCCACGACCTCCGGGAAGGTGGTGAAGTCGTAGTCCTGGCTGAAGTAGCCCTCGGCGGGACCCGCGGCGAACGCCAGCGCCTTCAGGTAGATCGGGTGCTGGGTGTACTTGTGGGCGTCCTCGGCCCGACACAGGATTGCGGCGGCCGATCCGTCCGAGACGCCGGAGCAATCGAAGATGCCGAGCATGCCGGCGACCGACGGCGACGCGCAGATCTTGTCCATGGCCACTTCCTTGCGGAACTGGGCCTTCGGGTTCTTCGCGCCGTTCTTGTGGTTCTTCCAGGCGATGCGCGCGAGCACCTGCTTCAGCGTCGCCTCGTCCACGCCGTACTTCTTCGCGTACGCCGGCGCGAGCAGCGAGAAGGTGGCGGGCGCCGTCATCGAGGAGTCGGTGCCGTCGGACGGCGGCCGCGATCCCGTCAGGCCGGAGAAGCCCGAATCCTTGAGCTTCTCGACGCCGATCGCCATCACCAGGTCGTAGGCGCCGCTGGCCACCGCGTAGGCCGCGTTGCGCATCGCCTCGGAGCCCGTCGCGCACATGTTCTCGAGCCGCGTGACCGGCTTGTACTGAAGCTTGAGCGCCTCGGACAGCATCAGCCCGGAGACGCCGCTGCCCATCGTGCCGAGCCAGTAGGCGTCGATGTCGTCGGGACTCACGCCCGCGGACTTGTAGGCCTCGGTGGCCGCGTCGACGAGCAGGTCGTCGGCGCCCTTGTCCCAGTGCTCGCCGAACGGCGTGCAGCCCATGCCCACGATCGCGACGCGGTCCTTGATTCCGTTGCTCGACATTCTGTCTTCCTTCGCTCGCCTTCGGCTCGCTGCGCGCGCCTTCGGCGCTTGCTGCCTCGCTCGGGGCGCTACGCGCACAGCCTGCGGCTGCCCTCGCTCGGCACGGTTAGAAACTAGCGCTTGGGGCGCGCCTTCCAGAAATAGTTGTGGACGCCCTGGCCGGTGTACAGCCGCCGGAAGGTCATCTCGAGCTCGTTGCCGATCTTCACCGACTTCGGGTCGACGTCGGTGAGCTCGCACGAGAGCCGCCCGCCGCCGTCGTAGTCGACGATCGCGGCCACGACCGGCGGCTGCAGCGTGTACGCCAGGTGATCGAGCGTGTAGGTGGCGACCTTGCACGACGTGTCGGAGAAGCGCTCCTCGCGCATCTGGTCGACCGCGGCGCACTTCACGCAGACGCGCTGCGGCGGCAGGTGACCGGTTCCGCAGGCCTCGCAGCGCGAGCCGAAGAACGCGTGCTTCCAGTGGCCGGAGCGCTGCATCGGCGGCGCGGCGGGACGCTCGGGCTCGGGACGGCGCGGCGGCTCGAAGGGCAGGATGCCACGCCACTTCAGGTACGTGTTGTACGGCAGGTCGTTGCGCTTGCTGCCCAGCCAGCGATCGACCGAGTGGGCCGGCCGGCCCGCGGCGATGTTGTCCGTCACCTCGAGCACGATCGCGTCGCAGCCGTCGCCGCCGACCACGACCAGGATGC
>CAZMKX010000428.1:0-4069 GCA_964566375.1 uncultured Myxococcales bacterium | reverse complement strand
ACGCCGGCGATCGTGAGCAGGCGCTGGCGCAAGACCCAATCCGCGATCGAGCGCAGCTCCATCGGCGGCGTCTTGCCATCGCGGCTCGAGACGCCGATCAAGAGGATCTCCCCCATGATGGACGAGATCGGCCCCATCACGGGCGACACGCCTTGCGGCAGCTGCTCGGCCGCGAGCTGGAGCCGCTCCTGCACGAGCTGGCGCGCGCGATAGATATCCGTGCCCCAGTCGAACTCGACGTAGAGGATTGAAAGGCCGATGCCCGAGCTCGAGCGGACGCGCCGCACGCCCGGTACTCCGTTCACCGCCGTCTCGAGCCGGCGGGTGACGAGCGTCTCGACTTCCTCGGGCGCGAGCCCGGGCGCCTCGGTGAGCACGTTCACGAGCGGGCGATTCAGGTCCGGGAAGACGTCGACGGGCAGGCTTCGAAGCGCAAAGACGCCGTACACGACGAGGAGCAGCGCAGCCGCAACGACGAAGAGGCGATTGCGCAGCGAGAGTTCGATCAGTCGGCTGAGCATGGCTCAGGCCCGACCGCGCAGTGCGCGCCGACGAACCACAGCCACCGCAAAAACGCCGGCCCCGATCAACGCGGCGCCTCCGATCAGCGCGACGCGCCAGCTCACACCGGAGTGAGCTGGAGGCAGAGAGCCGGGCTCGTCGTGCGCCGTGGGTGCGTCGCTCTGCGCGGGCTCCTCGAATGGCGGCAGGAACTGCAGCGAGTAGTTGCCGACGGTAACGACGCGATCCCCGGGCAGGAGCCCCTCCAGGATCTCGACGGACTGATCGTCGTCGAGCCCGCGAACCACGGGTACGCGCTTGAACAAGCCCTGCTCCGGGTCTTGCTCGACGAACACGAACTCGTTACCGAACTCGCCGAGCAGCGCACTGCGCGGGATTGCGAGAGCCGCGTCGGCGCTCGCGACGACCAGCGCGAGCTCCGCGGGCATCTTCGGAAGGAGGGTGCTCTCCGGATTGCTCACACGGACGTAGACCGAGAGCGAGCGCGTCGCAGGGTCGAGGGCGCTTCCGACGCGTTCGACGAAACCGTCGAAAACAGCGTCCGGGTAGCTCGGCACGCGCACTCGCGCCTTCTGTCCGATCTTCACGCGGCCGATCTGCCCCTCGAAGAGGTGCCCGACGGCAAGCACCTCGCCAAGATCGGCCACCTCGAGCAGATGGGCGTTCGGCTCGACGCTGTCGCCGGGCACGACGTGACGATCGACGACACGTCCCGAGAGCGGCGCGCTGTAGCGCGCTCGCGGCGGCGGATCGCCGAGCTGCAGGCTCTCGACTTCGACGACCGGAGCGCCCTTTCGGACGCTGTCCCCTTCGGCGACGCCGATCCAGGTGACGCGACCGGCAATGCGACTGGTCACCGCCCCGGCGCGATCCGGCAGCGCCGCGATCTCGCCGATCACCGCCAGCGTCGACTCCATCGGACGGATCGTCGCCTCGACGAGCGCGAGGCCGAGATTCGCGCGCGCCTCCCGCGAAACTTGCACGATCGCGGTGGCTCCGGTCCCGGCCGGTGCCGCGCCCGGCGCGTCGTCGTGCCCCTCGTGTCCGCTCGCCGGCGCGGCGACCAGCGCGAGCGCGGCGAGCAGGCCGAGAAAGAAGGCTCGATTCGTCACGGTCGGTTCTCCTCGGGAGCGAGAAGCGGACTCGCGCCGGCGGCGGTCTCGAGATCGACCTCCGCTTGGCGGAGCTCGCCGAGAGTCTGCGCATGACGCAGAACGGTGTCGGCAAGCTGCTGCTCGGCTTGTACGAGCGTCGTGATGGCGACCAAGCCTTGGCGATAACCCCGCTCGAGCAGCTCGACGTTCTGCCGCGAGCGCGGGAGGAGCGAATCGTGATACTCGCTCGCAACGCGCGCGAGCTCGGCGGCGCGCCGGCGCGCGGCCTCGATTTCCGCCTCGACCGCGCGCTCGCGCGCGGCGAGACGCGCTCGTGCGCGGCGCTCGTTCGCGTGGGCCTCGGCGATGCGTCCCTGATTGCGGTTCCACAGCGGAAGCGGAACGTCGACCGCGAGGCCGAGGAAGTCGTCCCGCTTGACGCCGATCGGATCGACGCTCGGCTCGTTCCTGAAGACCTGACGGTCGCTCTCGTACCCGGCGCCGACGGTCCAGTCCTCCCACGACTCCGCGCGAGCCAGCCGGGCGTCTGCGCGCGCCCGGTCGCTCTCGAGGCGGATCGCCTCGAGGTCGGGCCGCTTCGACGCGGTCTTCGTGAGGTCCATCGCAGTCCGAGATGTGTCGAAAGCCGGTTCTTGGAGACTGCTGGCGAACACGGTCGGCGAATCCGCGGACCGGTTCAGGAGCTGATTCAAGCGCACCGCGGCAACCGCGCGATCGAGCTCGAGCCGCCGCTTCTCCTGCTCGAAACGCGCGAGCTCGATCTCGAGCAAGTTCACGTCCGCGTCGGAGACCTCGGCCGCCTGACGCCGGCGCGTGGCCGCCCGAGCGAGCTGCTCCGCGGTACGAAGCACACCCTCGCGGCTCGCGATCGCCTCGTCGAGCGCGACCAGGCCATACACGGTGCGTTGCACCTCGCCGATCAGAACGCGCTCGAACTCGCGCGCCTCCGCGAGCGCGAGCGCAACGTCGACACGGGCAACGTCCTGCCCGCGTGCGAGCCGCCCGGCGACGGGGAAGCGCTGCGCGAGATCAACGCCGAACGCCCGTTCCCCCTCGTTCTGGAACGCGAAGTCGCTTCGGCCCGTGAGCGCGAGCGCCGGGTTGGGCCACAGCCCCGCTTGCAGCAGCCGACCACGCGCGGCATCGATCGACTCGTACGCAGCAGCGAGGTCCGGACTGGCGCGAAGCGCCTCGGCTGCGGCGGACCGCGGAGTGAGACCTGTCTCGGTTGGGACCGGCTCGGCGGCTCGAGCCGCGGAGCCCGGAGCCATCCCGATCCAGCCAGCGACTACAACCACAACGACAAGGAAGCGATGAACCATGAAGCACCCCCGAGAGGCAGATCACGCGCGCCTGAGTGCGCGCGGAACCGGCCGCAAGCGAGCGGACCGGCGCCTAGGCCAGAGGTACTTTGGCTATATGCGGAGCGTGGCGTTGCGCGAGAGTAGATCCGGCGGTGGACGCCCGATCTCGAGCTGCGCGACCGCGCGGGCGAACGCGCGCGGTAGGTCGCTGAATGCCGGCAACGGTGTGATCGCGACGAAGGAAGGATTCGGAACCGGGTTGGCCGGCGATGCGACGATGGTTTGGCTCAGCGAGGCGCAGTGCTGGGCACAGCCACCCTCGGACTCCTGATGGTGACCGGGTCCCGACCCATGGGAGTGAGGCGCGCGTTCCTCTTTCGCATTCCCCTGTGCATCGACCGCGTGATGATGCGAGTGCGCGTTGGATTCAGTGCCGGCGGCCGGACGCTCAGCTGCAGACGCTCCCTCCATCGGTGCTAGGCAGACCAGCACCTGGAGTGACCAGAAGACCGCGAGCGTCAGCGCGAGAGGCCTCAATCCGAAATGCTCCAGCGGTCGGGAGTCCCCGGCCTCGATGGGAAGAGCTAGCTAAAGTGGACCCGGGCGTCCAACCAAGCAGGGTCGGCTCGCCGCGGGGCCGACTTGAGAGGCCCCGCGCTGGAGGCGGCAACGCGGGCCGACCGGTCCCCGCACGGAACAATCGCATTTCGACGCCTTCCAGCGCCTTCTTGCGTTGAGACGTCCCGCCCCCGGTCGTAGGGTCGCATTCGATGGGGGGAACCGAGCAGTCGAGCGACCCGCGCGACGTCCGCGCGGGGCGCCTCCGCCAGAAGCTCCACCGCGAACTCGGCGAGGTGATCCTCGCCGCGCTCGGGGATGAGCGCGTCGTGGAGGTGATGGTCAACGAGGATGGCGCGGTCTGGTGCGACCGGCTCGGCGAGGGGATGTCCCTCTTGCCGGACACGCTGAGCGCGGACCGCGCGGCGAGTCTCGTCGGCTCTGTTGCTGCGCTCCTCGATCGCGTGGCGAACGCCGAGCACCCGATCGTGGAGGGAGAACTTCCCTTCTTCGGTTTCCGCTTCGAGGGCATCGTGCCGCCCGTCTCGCCGCGCGCGACGGTGGCGATCC
>CAZMKX010000427.1:0-4069 GCA_964566375.1 uncultured Myxococcales bacterium | reverse complement strand
CGCGAGCCAGCGCGCGCCGACCTCTTCGGCGCGCTTCACGAGCGCGTCGCGCTCGAGCACGTGCAGAACCGCGAGCGCTGCCGCGCAGCCGAGCGGATTGCCGAGGTGCGTGCTCGTGTGCACCGCCTCGCCGCGCGAGGCCGGCCAGCGCCTCATCACGTCGGCTCGTCCGACGCAGGCAGAGACGGGCAGACCGCCGCCGAGGGCCTTGCCGAGCGCCACCACGTCGGGGATCACGCCCTCGTGCTCGCACGCGAGCCAGCGCCCGGTGCGACCCAGCCCGGTGTAGACCTCGTCCGCGATCAGGAGCGCGCCGACCTCGTCCGCGATCTCGCGCAAGGCCGCAACGAAGCCCGCCGGCGGGAAGACGAGTCCACCGCGGCCCTGGATCGGCTCGAACAGGATCGCTCCCGCGTCGCACGCGCGCGCCTCGCGGCGCGCGGCCTCGGCATCGCCGAACGGCACGAAGCGCGTGCGCTGCGCGAGACGGGGCTCGAAGGCCGCGCGGAAGTCGGGGCGGTGGGTTGCGTCGAGCGCTCCGAGCCCGAGACCGTGATATGCGCCCTCGAAGGCGACCACGCCTGGACGGCCGGTCGCGACCAGCGCAGTCTTCAGCGCGGATTCGACGGCGTCGGAGCCGGAGCTGGACAGGATCGCGAAGCCCAGATCGCCGGGCAGAACGCGCACGAGTGCTTCCAGGAGCTCGACCTTGCGCACCGCCGGGTAGACGTCGCCCATCGCGTGATGCAGCTCTCCGGCCTGCGCCGCGATCGCGGAGGTGAGCTCCGGGTGCGCGTAGCCGAGCACCGCCGCGCCGAAGCCGGCCAGCAGATCCACGTAGCGGTTGCCGTCGGCATCGACCACGTTCACGCCCGCGCCGCTGCTCCAGAAAATCGGCGGCGGCTCGAGCAGGCACGTGACCTCGGGATTCTCGACGGCGCCCAAGCGCCTGGCGAGCGCGCGCGCGCGCGGGCCGGGCACGTCGCCGATGATTCGCGGCAGCTCCTGTCCGGTCACGCGCGGATGCTAGCCCGCAGCGGATCGAGGGTACAGACCGCGCGGCTCTGCGATAATGCCTTGCGAGGAGGGCAGGGCGATGGCGCGAGGCGGGCTCTGGCTCCGGGCGCTCGTGTACGTCGCGCTCGTCGTCGGGCTCTCGAACCTGCTCGTGCTGGATGCCGTGGACCGGAGCGTGCTCGGGCCCGCACGCCTCGCGATCGCGAAGGCGACCGGAGCGGTGCTCTCGGTCGTCGCCGACGACGTGCGCGTGCTCGGGCAACGCGTCTTCCTCGGTCCGAGCGCGGTGGAGATCGTGAATTCCTGCACCGGCATCGACGTCGGCATCTTCCTCGCCTCGGCGATGCTCGTCTTTCCCGCCCCGTGGCGCCTGCGTGCGTTCGGCGTGCTGGCCGCGTTCGCGGTCGTCGCGGTCGTGAACTTCCTCCGCGTGCTCACGCTGTGCTGGCTCAACGCGAGCTCCCAGGACGCCTTCGAGCTCGTCCACGTCTACGTCTGGCCGGCTTTCATCACCATCGTGTGTCTCGCGACGCTCCTGCTCTGGATCCAGAGCGTGCCGGCGCGGAATGCCTAGGTACGCACTGGTACTGCTCGCGCGCTTCGCCGTGGTGTATGGACTCCTCGTCTGGCTCTGCGCGAGCGTTCCCGTATACGCGTCGATCGAGAGCGCCGTGACGCGCATCGCCGCGGCTGCGTTGCGCGAGCGAGCGATGGAGTCGCGCTCGCTCTCGCTCGAGCGACGGGGCGACGAGCCCGTGTACGTCTACGAGCTGCGCGTCGGCGCCGTGTCGCGCACGCTCGAGCGCTCCTACCACAAGCACGCGTTCGTGCTCGTGCTCTTCCTGGCGCTCGTGCTCGCGACGCCGGGTCTGCGGCCGCGCGATCTCTCCCTCGCGCTCGTCGTCGGCGGCGGGCTCGTATTCACGCTCTGCGTGGCGATGCTGATGAGCGACGTCGAGATCTGGGAGAGCGGTGCGCTCGCCGACGCCGGCCTCGCCCCGACGCGCGGCCCCTATCCCCTGTCGCTCGGATTCGTCGAGGGCCTGCATCGAACCGCGGCAGCGGGTCTGCTGCCGATCCTGCTCTGGGCAATCGTCATGGGCTCGCGAGGCGGAGTGCGCGCGAGAAGACCCCGCGCCACATCGCCCGAGTGAGCACCCCCGTATTCGTATTCTGCCGAGACGGGTGATAGCTCGCGAGCAGCGCGGGACGGTCCGGCAGCCGATCGACGCGACCGTGCGAGAACGGATGTCGCGAGAGTGGAGCTGCGCCCCAGCAGCGCAGGACGGCGCCGTGAGCGATCCGTCCGAGCGCGACCAGGACGCGCGCATTCGAGAGCGCCGCGAGCTCGCGTTCGAGCCAGGGCCGGCAGCGAGTCTGCTCCTCCGTCGTCGGCTTGTTGGCCGGCGGCAGGCACTTCACGGCGTTCACGATGTACACGTTCGTGAGCCGATCCCCGGTCCACAGTCCGCGCCGCGCGAGCTCGCCGTAGAGCCACTCGCCCGATGCGTCCATGAAGAAGGGCCGCCCCGAGCGGTTCGCGCCGTGCATTCCCGGCGCGAGACCGACGATCACGATGCCCGCTCCGCGGTCGCCGAAGCCCGGCACGGGCCGGTTCCAGTACGTGGGATGGCGCGTGCGCAACGATGCCAGGAAACCCGCGAGCCGCGGGCAGTCCACGCACGCGGGGATCTCGCGTTCCAGGCGCTCGAGCGGGCGGTCGTTTGCAGGCATCGCGCGCGCAACGTACGCGCAGCGCGCGCGGCGCTCAAGGCGCTTCCTGGCGGCGCCGATGGGAAACGCGATGCGTTGGATCACCCCGTCGCTCGTCGTCCTGTCGCTGGTCTTCTCGACCGGCGGAGTCGCCATCGTCGGTCGCGCGGATTCGAGCGCGACCTCCACGCCTGCCGCCCTGCCCGTGAAGCCGGCGGCGACACAGTGCGCGGTACCCAACAGCGTGCCGCGCAATGCCGAGGCGACCCGCCGACGCCGCACCGCGACGATCGACCAGACCGGGAAGAACACCGTCGTTCTCAACACCTCGGGCTACAACTACGCGCGGGACGGCGAGTGGAAGGGCAGCCCGGTCGAGCCGCCGAAGGGCATGAAGCCCGCCGCGAAGTAGCCCCTCAGCGCTCGCGCGACGCGCGCACGGCGCGCAGCAGCAGTACCTGGCCGGCAATCGCGGCGGCGACGCAGACCTGTTCGGATCCGAGGCCGGTCAGCCGAGCGAGCGCGGCGACGCCAAGCGGTGTCAGCACCGTCCAGAGCGCGAGCCGCTGAACTTCGCGCGTCCGGTGACCGCCGTGCCGGCGTGCGCGAAGGCCGACCAGAAGCCCGAGCACGACGTGCACGAACGCGGCGACGAGCGCCGCTCGCGGGGTCGGCGCGGCCATCGCGAGCCCCGCGATGGCGAGCATGAACCCGACCCTTCCCCCGCGGCGCGCCCCGAGCACGCGCCGGCAGGCCACCTCGTCGCCGAGTGCCGTTCCGAGCACGAGTCGCGGCACCTCGCTTCGCTCGAGGAACACGCGCCGCGCGCCGGTGGGTTTTGCTGACTCCATCTTTCGCGGCGGAATTGTAGCCCCTACGATGCGTCCGAACTCCGGACGGGAGACTTCGGGATGGCGTCCCGCGATTCCGGCATGTGGACGTTCCTTTCGACGCGGAAGAAGTTTTGGCTCCTGCCGCTGCTGATCGTGCTCGCGGTCTTCGCCTTGCTCGTGATCACGAGCGTCGGCTCGGAAGGAAATTTCGTCTACACGCTGGAATAGCGCGCTGTCCGCAAAACCCGCTCTACCCTTGCTTTCGAGGCACCGCGTGCTATTTGCGCCCTGTGCCGAATGAACGGCACTGAAGCGAATCCTCGATCGCGCGCGGTCGGCGGTCGCGACAAAAACAGGGAGTTGGACATGGCAGCGAAGAAGAAGGGCGGCGCCTCGAAGGGCGGCGCGAAGAAGGGCGGCGGCGAGTCGATGATCATCTCGAAGTCGCGCGTGAAGGCGGCGGCGAAGAAGAGCAACGTCGGCAGCGAGTTCTACGGCGCGCTCGA
>CAZMKX010000426.1:0-4070 GCA_964566375.1 uncultured Myxococcales bacterium | reverse complement strand
CTCACTCGAGCTGTTCGCAGACAAGGTGATGCCGCGCTTCGCGGCTCGGCCCTGACCTCACGGCCCCGGCGTGGACGAGTGCTCAGCTCCCGACGTACTGCTCCAGGCGGAAGCCGGCGGTGAGGCCGCCATCGGCGATGAACTCCGAGCCCGTCGAGTAGGAGCTCTCGTCGCTGGCGAGGAAGAGCGCGAGCTTCGCGATCTCCTCTGGCTGGCCGATCCGTCCCAGGGGCACGTTCGCGAAGAGTCGCGACGCGCCTGCATCGGGCTGGACGCCGATCCCGCGCACCATGGGGGTGTCGACACCACCCGGATGGATGGAGTTCACGCGGATGCCGAGCGGCCCGAGCTCGAGCGCCGCGGTCTTGGTGAGTCCTCGCACCGCGAACTTGCTCGATACGTAGGCCGCGCCCATGGCCATGCCCACGAGCCCGTCGATCGAAGAGATGTTCACGATCGAGCCTCCGCCGGCGCGCTTAAGCGCCGGAACGATGCTGCGGATGCCGAGGAAGACTCCGACCTGGTTGACGCGGATCACCTCCATGTAGTCGTCGAGCGAGGTCTGCTCGAGCGGGGCGACCCGCACGATGCCGGCATTGTTCACGAGCACGTTCACGGCCCCGAAACGCCGCTCGGCAAGCTCCACGGCGCCCCGCCAGCCGGACTCGTCGGTCACGTCGAGATGCGAGTAGAGCGCGCGCGAGCCGAGCTCGGCGGCGAGCGCCTTGCCCGCGTCGTCGAGCACGTCCCCGAGCAGCACACGCGCGCCCTCGGCAGCGAACAGCCGAGCCTCCGCTGCGCCCTGCCCGCGCGCCGCTCCGGTGATGATCGCGACCTTCCCGTCGAGCCGACCCATCATCCATCTCCGCTCGCCCCTGCTCCGAGGCGGGCGGAATCGTACCAGGAAGCCTCCGACGCGCGCTCGGCTGCTTCCGCGCCGCCAGTCGCGACCTTCACGGGAGGGGAGTTCTCATGAACCAGGAGACGCCATACCAGAAGTACGAGCATCTGCTGTTCGAACGGCACGCCCCCGGGGTCCTGCTCGTCACGATCAATCGTCCCGACGTGTTGAACGCGACCAACGAGCGCCTGCACTGGGAGCTCTCGAAGGTCTGGCTCGACGTCTCCGACGATCCGGAGACTCGCGTCGCCGTGGTCACCGGCGCCGGTCGCGCGTTCTCCGCGGGCGGCGATCTCGAGATGATCCAGCGGCAGGCGGGCGACTTCCGCCAGATCTCGGGGATCATGAAGGAGGCCGGCGACATCGTTTACAACATCGCCCACTGCGAAAAGCCCGTGATCTCGGCCATCAACGGCGTCGCGGTCGGGGCGGGGCTTGCCGTCGCCCTGATGGCCGACATCAGCATCATGGCCGAGGATGCGCGCATCACCGACGGCCACCTGCGGCTCGGCGTGGGCGCGGGCGACCACGCCGCGATCATCTGGCCGCTCCTGTGCGGGATGGCGAAGGCGAAGTACTACCTGCTGACGGCGGACTTCATCGATGGTCGGGAGGCCGAGCGGATCGGCCTGGTGAGCCGCTGCGCGCCCGCCGACCGGGTTCTGCCGCTCGCGCTCGAGACGGCTGCGAAGCTCGCGCGCGGCCCGCAGCTCGCGCTGCGCTGGACCAAGCGCGCCCTCAACAACTGGCTGCGGGTGGCGGGACCGATCTTCGACGCCTCGCTGGCCCTCGAGATGCTGAACTTCTTCGACGACGACATCCGCGAGGGCGCCCGCGCGATCCTGGAGAAGCGCGAGCCGATCTTCCCGTCGACGCGGCGCTAGCCGCGCATCCGAGCAGTTTTCCGATCGGAGATATCCCGCCGATCAGAGTATACTTCCGCTGCGAAGGAGCGAACGCGATGACCGATCTCGAGCGACGGGTGCGCGAGCTCGAAGACCGCGAGCAGATCCGCGAGCTCACCGCCCGCTACTGCCACTGCGTGGCGGCCGCCGATGCGCCCGGGATCGTGGCTCTGTTCTGCGACGACGGCTCGTTCGCCATGGGCCCGCGCACGGTGAAGGGCCGCGCGGAGCTCGAGAAGTTCTACACCGCGGTCGCCGGACAGCCGCCGCTGCCGTTCATCCAGAATCACGTGATCGACGAGCTCCGCGGGGACGAGGCTCGGGGACGCTGCTCGGTCGAGATCCGCATGGTGCAGAACGGCGAATCCGTCACGGCGGCGGGCTGGTACGACGACCGTTACCGGCGGACCGGGGAGGGCTGGCGGTTCGCGGCGCGGAACTTCCACGTCTTCCACATGGTGCCCCTGCGCAAGGGCTGGGCGTGATGCGATGAGCTCTCCGCCGGTGGTCTCCGGGTATCGCGAGGAAGAGATTCAGGTCGGCGACGCCTGCCTGGTGACGCTGCGCGGCGGCTCCGGCAGGCCGCTGCTCGTGCTGCACGACGAGCTCGGCTTCCCGGGCTGGTGCGAGTGGAACCGGCAGATCGCCACTCGGCGGGAGCTCGTCATCCCGCTCCAGCCGGGCTTCGGACGGTCGGAGCGCATCGACTGGATCCGCGACTACCGCGACCTCGCGGCCTTCTACGGCCGCATGGTCCGCGAGCTCGGTCTCGCGCCGGTCGACGTGATCGGGTTCTCGGCGGGCGGGTACATCGCTGCGGAGATGGCGGCCGCGAACCGCGAGCAGCTCGGCAAGCTCGTGCTCGTGGCGCCGCTCGGCATCAAGCCGGACGAGGGAGAGATCTTCGACTTCCTCGCGGTCACCATGCGCAGCCACCTGCGCGCCACGGTCGCAGACACGAGCACGCCGGAGTTCGGCGCCATCTATGGCGGCGAGATGACCCCCCGGCAGTTCGAGCTCTTCGAGGAAGCGCGCGCAGAGACGGCGCGGCTGGGCTGGGAGCCGTTCATGCACAGCCCGAGCCTCCCGCAGCGCCTGGAGGCCGTGCCCGAGCGCCCGACGTTGATCGTGTGGGGCTCGAGCGATCGCGTGCTCCCGCGCAGCGCGGTCGAGCGCTACGAGCGTAGTCTCAGAGGCTCGCGGCTCGTCGAGATCCCCGGAGTCGGCCACCGCCCCGAGATCGAGGCGCTCGATGAGTTCGTGAAGCGGGTCGAGGATTTCCTCGGGGACTGAGGCGCAGCGCGGAGACGAGATGCAGATCGCCTATTTCACCGAACGGCCGTATCGCCACCTTGCCGAGGAGCGGGTGCTCGAGAACCGGGCGTACTTCGCCGTTTCGAACCAGTACTTCGATCCCGAGCGCGCTGCCGTGGACTACAACTACTACCTGGACGAGTACTGCTACGCGGAGGAGCTCGGCTTCGACGGCGTCGCGCTGAACGAGCACCACGGCAACCCGTTCTGCATGGGCAACGTGATGAACGTCGAGGCGGCGATCCTCGCGCGCATCACCGAGCGCGTGAAGATCGTCTTGATCGGGAACCCGCTTCCGGTGATCAAGCACCCGCTGCGCATGGCGGAGGAGCTGGCGACGATCGACGTCATCTCTCGGGGCCGTCTGGTCACGGGCTGGGTGCGTGGGGCGGGCAGCGAGCAATTCTTCAACAACGCCAACCCGGCCTACAACCGCGAGATGTTCGTCGAAGCGCACGACTTCATCGTGCAGGCGTGGACGCGCAAAGGGCCGTGGCGCTACGAGGGCAAGCACTTCCACTACCGGCACGTGAATCCCTGGGCGCTACCCTACCAAAAGCCGCACCCGCCGATGTGGATCCCCGGGGTGCTGAGCCCGGAGACCATCCTCTGGAGCGCGGAGCACGCCTATCCGTACATCGGCCTCGGCACCACGCTGCCGGTTACCTGCCACATGTTCGAGCTGTACGCGAAGCGAGCGGCGGAGGTCGGCTACCAGGCGGGGCCGGAGAACTTCGGGTTCCTGGTTCCGACGTTCGTCGCGGACACGGAAGAGAAGGCGCAGGCGCTCGGGCGCAACTTCGTCTTCGGCGGGGGGCAGAACGCCTTCTCGCGGCCCGAGCATACCCTGCCGCCCGGCTACAACTCGAAGGATGCCATCCGCCGGCTCGCCAGTCAGCCAGGAGGGAGCTGGCTCGGCGTGAGTCGCGACAAGCTCGGCATGTCCGGCG
>CAZMKX010000425.1:0-4070 GCA_964566375.1 uncultured Myxococcales bacterium | reverse complement strand
GAACGAGGTACAGCTGCGCGAGAAGCACGCGGACCGGATTCCCGAGAAGTTCCGCGCGACGTTCCTGCGCGAGCGCCCGATCGAGGTGCGGCCGATCGATCCGGTCGACGAGTTCGCGCCGGACAAGCGTCCCCCGTTCCAGAACGTCTGGTTCCGCGCGGTCGACCGGCTCCCCGACGACCGGGCGCTCCACCAGTGTGTGTTGGCCTATGCCTCGGACCTGACGCTGCTCGACACGAGCAACCTTCCCCACGCGGTGTCGTGGTGGAGCGAGAAGTTCCAGACCGCGAGCCTGGACCACGCGATGTGGTTCCATCGGGACTTTCGCGCCGACGACTGGATGCTCTACGCGCAGGACAGCCCGCGCGCGTCGGGGGCGCGCGGCTTCAATCGCGGCAGCGTGTTCACGCGCGCGGGGGAGCTCGTCGCGTCGGTCACGCAGGAAGGGCTGATCCGCCTGCGCGGCTGAGCTCGCCGTCGCAGCGCACGGGCCGCTCCACGGGTCGCCGGAACTGCGCGTGGCCTGCGGGCTGATACGTGAGCACGAAGGCGCGCCGGCTCGAGGCGCTCCGGTTCCGCTTCGAACCGTGCACGACGTCGCCGTTGAAGAAGATCACCGAGCCGGCGGGCGCCTCGATCGGCACGCGTGCGGCCCCCGGCAGCGTGCGATCCACGTCGGTGTAGAGCCGGCCGAGCGTGCCCTGGTCCTCGAAGCAGGCCAGCCGGCCGTGCGCGTGCGAGCCGGGGATCATCCACAGGCAGCCGTTCTCGACCGTCGCGTCGTCCAGGTAGACCTGCAGGGAAACCAGCCGATCTACGTGCGCGCAGTCGAACACGAAGTACGGGCTGTCCTGGTGCCACGGGAACTCCGCGCCGCCGGGCCGCTTGAAGTTGAGCTTGTCGGTGAAGAGTGCGAGCGCATCGGCGCCGCAAAGCGCGGCCGAGGGCTGCCAGAGCCGGGGGTCGTCGACGAGCGCGTCCAGCTCCGGCTCGAGGTGCAGGAAAGGCTCCATCGAGCGCACGTCCGCGCGCTCGTCCTGCCACTCCCACTTCACGAGCGAGCCGAGCAGGTCCTGGTAGCGCTTGCCGTCGATGCGCTCGATCGCGGATGCGTCCGCGGCGCGGGCGGCCCGGGACACGCGTGCGTGCACGCGCTCGACGCCCGCGCGCATCCGCGCCAGCTCCGGCTCGGCGAAGACCCGCTCGCGGACGAAGTAGCCGTCGCGCCGGTAGCGCTCGAGCTCCGTGGGCGTGGCGGCGTGCTTCACGGCGCGGCAGCATAGCGGCTCACGGGAACGGGAGTCGAGCTTGATCGTCGTCACGGGCGCGGCGGGTTTCATCGGCAGCAATCTGGTGCGGGCGCTCAACGCGCGCGGCCGGAGCGATCTGCTCGTGGTCGACGACCTCACGAACGGCCGCAAGTTCGCGAATCTCGCCGACTGCGAGTTCGTCGACTTCATGGACAAGGGCGACTTCCTGGCGGGCGCGGTGTCGGGCTCGCTCGGCGAGGTCTCGGCCATCTTCCACCAGGGTGCGTGCTCCAACACCATGGAGTGGAACGGCCGATTCATGCTCGCCGAGAACTACGAGTACTCGAAGAGCCTGTACGCGTTCGCGGCGGCGCGCGGCATTCCGCTGATCTACGCCTCGTCGGCGTCGGTCTACGGAATGGGTCCGGTCTTCCGCGAGGACCCGGCGCTCGAGAAGCCGCTCAACCTGTACGCCTGGTCGAAGGTGCTGTTCGACCGCTGGGTCCGGCACCACTCCGCGGGAGCGCGCAGCCAGGTCGTCGGCCTGCGCTACTTCAACGTCTACGGCCCGCGCGAGGCGCACAAGGGCGAGATGGCGAGCGTCGCCTGGAAGAACCACCTGCAGCTCCGCGCCGGCGACGTCGTGCACCTGTTCGAGAGCTCCGACGGCTACGGCCCCGGCGAGCAGCGACGCGACTTCGTGCACGTCGACGACGTCGCCGCCGTGAACCTGTGGTTCCTCGATCACCCGCGCGCGTCGGGGATCTTCAATGTCGGAACCGGACGCGCGCAGAGCTTCAACGACGTCGCGCGCGCGGTGATCGCGCACCACGGGCGGGGTCGGATCGAGTACGTGCCCTTTCCCGCCGCGCTGCGCGGCAGCTACCAGAGCTACACGCAGGCCGACGTGTCGGCGCTTCGCGCATCGGGCTGCGACATCCCCTTCCTCTCGGTCGAGGAAGGGGTGTCGCGCTACCTGAAGCAGGCGTCCGCTAGTTGATCTGGATGCGCCGCGGCTTCGCGGTCTCGACCTTCGGCAGCGTCAGCTCGAGCACTCCGTTGGCGAGCTTCGCCGAGATGCGTGCGCCGTCGATCGTGTCCGAGAGCCGGAAGCGCGCCTCGTAGTTCCCGACGCTGTACTCGGTGTACGCGGGCAGCAGCGCCTCGTAGTCGGCCGTCGAGATCCGACCGCGAATCGTCAGCACGTCGTCGACGAGCTCGACGTCGATGCCAGCCTCGTCCACGCCCGGCACGTCGGCCCAGAGCCGCAATCCCTCTGCCGTCTCCAGGATGTCGACGTTGGGGCGATAGCTCCGGTCCGGCCGCGTCTGCTCTTCCGAGCTCACCGGCCGCTTCGTCTCGTGTCCGACTTCCACGTTCGCCATCTCGTTCACCCTCCCGTCACCGCGATCTGTCGCGGCTTGATCTCTTCGCGCGCGGGAACGCAGAGCGTCAGCACGCCGTTCTTGCACGCCGCAGTCGCGCGCGCGGGATCGACGTCGCGCGGCAGCTGGATCGAGCGCGAGAACTCGCCGGTCACGCGCTCGCGCCGGTGATACGCGCCCTCGGCGGGCGGCTGCGAGCCCGCCTTGCCCGTCACGACGAGTGTCTGGCCCTGACTCTCGACCGAGATGTCCGCGGGGGCGAAGCCGGGGACCTCGATCCGGATCACCAGATCCTCGCTTCCCGTGGGCTTGAAGATGTTGATCGCGGGGCGCACGCCCCGTCCGAACAGGCCCAATCCGTGCCCGAACGGGCTCTCGAATGCGCGCCGCAGCTCCTCCTGCAGACGGAAGAGCGGGTTCGCGGAGCTCGTATCGCGCCCCACCGTGAAGACCGCCATCCTGGAATCTCCTTCTCGTTCACGCCGATCGCGGCGTCGGCGAATCCCTATGAGCCCCTCGCACGGGCGTCAAGCGGCACGCCTCCTGCAAAAAGCGCCCGGCAGGAGGTGTCATTTGATCAGCGTTCGGCGTGTTCTGGGCCTGATGGGGCTAGTGGTGGGTGTCTCGATGTCACGGGCCGCGATTGCCGATGAGGCGAAATGCGACGGCTTCCTTCCGGACTTCCGCTGCGAACGACAAGCGCGGTACGACGGCTTCGTTGCGCCGCTCTCGACGCCCTACCTGTTCGAGGACCCGTTCAACACCACGGGCCTCTCCGCCTACTACATCTGGCACGAGTTTCCCGACAAGAGCATCACCGCGGGCGGTGACGCCACCGTGTACGCGCTGCAGGTTCGCGTCGCGCTGACGGATCGACTCTCGTTCATCGCGACCCAGGATGGCTGGATGGAGTTCCGGCCGGATCTGGTCCTGCTCGACGACAAGCAGGGCGGCTGGATGAACCTCATGTACGGACTCAAGTACTCGCTGATCGACATGCCCGAAGAGCGCTTCATCCTGACGCCGAGCCTGCGCTTCCAGGCGGCGCAGGGCAGCTCCGATGTTCTGGCCGGAAACGGGCACGGCATCTGGGTGCCAGGCGTTTCGTTTGGCTGGGGTCCCGGGCCGGTGCGGATCCTGGGCTCGGTGGCCGCCGAGCTTCCGATCGACGGGAAGGAGAACTCGAGCCCGCTGTTCTACAACCTGCAGGTCTCGATGGAGCCGATCGTCGGCTTCACCCCGCTCATCGGGCTCAACGGCATCCACATCATGAGCGACGGCGACGGGGAGATGCCGGTGGAGCTCAAGAACGGGCAGGAGATCCCGATCCAGACCGCCTTCAATGCGCTCGGCGTCCATCCCGAGGAAGGCAACGACGTGCTGAACTTCGGATCGGACGGCGTGGACGGAAACGACATCGTCTCGTTCACCGTCG
>CAZMKX010000424.1:0-4077 GCA_964566375.1 uncultured Myxococcales bacterium | reverse complement strand
CTCGACGCGAGCATCGCGTTCTGGTCGCGCTATGCGGGGATGCAGGTCGTGCACCGCCGCGAGGGCGTGGTCTGGCTCTCCGACCGCACGCGGCCATTCGTGATCGTGCTCGCGCAGGTGGAGCGCGTCGAGCACCCGCTCCGGCCATTCGCCCACCTGGGCGTCGGATGCGCGAGCCGCGACGAGGTCGATCGCCTGGCAGCGCAGGCGCGCGACGAGCACTGCCTCGTCAACGGGCCGACGGACTACGGCCCGCCCGTGGGCTACTGGGCGTTCATCGTGGATCCCGACGGACACACGCTGGAGATCTCCTTCGGCCAGGAAGTCGGATTGACCGTGGAAGGAACCGAGGAATGAAGGTCGTTGCGATCGCGGGCGCGCTGCGCGAGGGCTCGCTCAACAAGCAGCTTCTGCGGCTGGCGACGCGGATCCTCGAGAAGGACGGCGTCGAGGTCGATCTCGTCGACCTGAAGAAGCTCGCGATCCCGTTCTACGACGGCGATCTCGAAGCGGCCTCGGGTCTGCCCGCGGGCGCGCAGGAGCTGGTCGCGCGGATCGCCGCCGCGAACGGGCTCGTGATCGCCTCGCCCGAGTACAACTTCTCGGTGCCGGCGGTGCTGAAGAACGCGATCGACTGGGTCACGCGCGCGAAGCCGATGCCGCTGCGCGGTAAGACCGCGCTGCTGCTGTCGGCGTCGCCGTCGCTCGTGGGCGGGAATCGCGCGCTCTGGGTGCTGCGCATGTCGCTCGAGGCCGTCGGCACGCACGTCCACCCCGACATGTTCTCGCTCGCCACCGCGCACCAGGCCTTCGACGAAGCGGGCGAGGTGAAGGACGAGGCGCTCGGCCGCTTCCTGCGCGGCGTGCTCGGCAACTACGCGCGCGTCACGCGGCTGCACATGCAGGCGCCGAAGTGAGAGACGCGCTCACGACCGAGCAGGTGCTGTCCTTCCACCAGACGCTCTCGAACTGGGGGCGCTTCGGTCCCCGCGATCAGCTCGGCACCTTGAATCTCGTCACGCCCGAGAAGCGGGCCGCGGCCGCGCGGCTCGTGCGCAGCGGTCGGACGGTCTCGGCCGCACGCGCGCTGCCGACGCAGCCGAGCATCGAGAATCCCGTTCCCGTCGCGCACCACATGACGGGAACGGCGACGGAAGGTTGGGGCGGCGACTACTTCGCGATCGCGCCGCACGGCTTCGCGACGTCCCACATCGACGCGCTCTGTCACATCTTCCACCAGGGCAAGCTCTACAACGGCTACCCGATCGAGAAGGTGACCGCGCATGGCGCGCTCGAGCTCGGCATCCACGAGCTCGCCGACGGCATCGTCTCGCGCGGTGTGCTGCTCGACGTGCCACGCGCGCGCGGGCTTCCGTACCTGGAGCACGGCGAGCCGGTCTTTCCCGACGATCTCGAGCGCGCCGAAGCCGATGCGGGGCTGCGCGTCGAATCCGGCGACCTGTTGCTCGTGCGGACGGGACGCTGGGCCCTGCGCGAGGCGCGCGGCGGCTGGGATCCGCGGCTCTCGATCGCCGGGCTCGATGCGTCGTGCCTGCCATGGCTGCACGCGCGCGGCGTCGCGGCGCTCGGCTGTGACGGCGTTTCGGACGTTCTCCCGTCGCGCGTGGCCGGTGTGCCGATGCCGATCCACACCGTCGCGATCGTCGCGATGGGCCTGCACCTGATCGACAACCTCGAGCTCGAGCCGCTCGCGCGTGCGTGC
Source organism: uncultured Myxococcales bacterium (assembly GCA_964566375.1). GTDB lineage: Bacteria > Myxococcota_A > UBA9160 > SZUA-336 > SZUA-336 > VGRW01. The sequence continues at coordinate 2,354 of CAZMKX010000424.1, read as the reverse complement.
GCGGAAGAGCAGCGCTGGGAGTTCCTGCTCACGCTCGCCCCGCTGGTGCTCTTGCGCGGGACGGCCTCGCCCGTGAATCCGATCGCGCTGTTCTGATGTCGCGGCTTCTCGAAGCAGGCGCCGTCGTCGCGAGCCTGCTCTTCGCGTTCGCCGCGATCACCGTCTACGCCCTGGAAGCGGGCGGCGTCGCCATCGTCGAGACGCGCGCGCCCGACGGCTCGACGCGCGAGACACACGTCTGGTACGCCGAGCCCGACGGCGAGCTCTGGCTCGAGGCGGGCTCGCCCGACAACCCCTGGTTTGCGGACGCGCGCCGCTCCGGCCGGCTCACGCTTCGCGCCGACGGGCTCAGCGGCGACTACGCGGTCGCGGTCTTCGAGGATCCCGAGCCGCGCGCGCGCGTTCGCGCGGCGCTGCGCGCGAAGTACGGCTGGCGCGACCGCTGGGTGGGCTTGTTCGTCGATCAGGCGAAGTCGCTCGTCGTGAGACTCACTCCGGCGGCCGGCGCGAAGCCGGGGACCTGAACGCGAGACGGCCCGGAGGACCGGAGTCCTCCGAGCCGCGCTCGGACCTGCCGTATCGGATGGCTCAGCGCGACGAGGTCGTCGGCAGCGCCAGCTTCAGGTCGTCGATCACGCGCTTCACGCCGTTGGTCGAGCGAGCGACGGTCAGAGCCGTCACCTGGTCACCGCGGTTCTGCACGGTACCCGTCAGCCGGGCGACGCCGTTGCTGACCTCGATGTCGATGTCGCTGTCGGAGAGCGCCGGGCGCTCCTCGATGCGCTGCTCGATCGCCGTCGAGATCTGCTTGTCGCTCTGCGCGACCGCCTTGTCGGCGCTCGGCGCGACGATCTGCAGATCGTTGACCACATTGCGCACGCCGTCGACCTTGCGGACCTCCGTCTCGGCCTGCTTCTTCGTCGTGGCCGAATCGACGATCCCGAAGAGCGTCACGATGCCATCGTCGGTGTCCACGTTGATGTCGAAGCCGGGCGTGTCGGTGTTCGACAGCAGGCGAACCTTCGCCGCGGTGGAGATCCACATGTCACTGGCCGCCGACTTGGTGTAGGTCGGCGCGTCGTACTTCCCCTCGCGCCAGAGCTCGGCGTCCGCCATCTCGTCGGGGCTCTCGATCTCGCTCGCGACACGGCGCACGCCGTCCACGTTCGAGGCGATCCGCACCGCGCGGTACGAGTCGCTCAGCGACGTCGACGTGCCCGAGAGCAGGACCACGCCCGCATTCACGGACTGGACCCCGATCTTGCTGTTCGCGAGTGCTGCGTCGGCCTTCAATGCCGCCGAGACGCGATCCTTCAGCTGCGCGTCCGAAGCTGCGGACTTCGGCTGGGCGCGCTCGGCGACGACCTGCAGAAGGTTTCGCACTTCGCGAACGCCCGTGACGGATTTCGCCACGTCTTGCGCCTTCGCTTTCTCGCCCTCGGAGCCGACGGTGCCGTGCAGCGTGACGCGTCCGTCGATGGTGTCGACGTTCACGTCGTTGGCGGAAACGCCTTCGGTGGTGAGCAGCGACATCTTCACCTTGGTGGTGATCCACCCGTCGGGTGCGGTCGTCGCGGCCTGCGCGGAACCGGCCAGCGCCATCGAAATGATGGCCGCGGCGGCGGACTTTGCGATCTGACTGAAATGAACGTTCATGTTCACTCCTCCTTGTGCAGGGGAGGAGAGCAACCATCGTGCCGTTGCCGCGGCACGTGCCGATCGCGCATCGCGCACGGCGATCCGCGCTCAGGAACCAATTGAAGAAACGGCAATCGGCATCGCGACTACGCGTCGGAGGACATCGATCCGCCGACGGCGTGCGCGACGCGTCCGGAGCCGTACACGTTGAGACGGTTGTACAGCGTCTTCAGGCTGATTCCGAGAAGCTGCGCGCAGCGCTTCTTGTCGCCGCCCGTGAGCTCGAGCGTGGCGACGATCAGGCGCTGCTCGACTTCCGCGATCGGGGTTCCGGCGCGAACCTCGAAGAGTGGTCCCGCGCTGCGTTCGATCGGAACGTCGGAGGGGAGCGGCAGTGCAGCCGGACCGATCTCGATGTCGCCGAGGATGTACGCGCGTTGCACGACGTTCTTGAGCTCGCGAACGTTGCCCTGCCACGTGCACGCGTTCAGACGCTCGAGCGCGCCGCGCGTCCAGCGCTTCGACGTGCCGGATTCGCGGTTCAAGCGCTCGAGGAAGTGCGACGCCAGGAGCTCGATGTCGCCCGGTCGCTCGCGAAGCGGCGGCAGCAGGATCGGGAACACGTTCAGCCGGTAGTAGAGGTCCTCGCGAAGCTGCCCCGACTTCACGGATTCTTCGGGGTTCCGATTGGTCGCGGCGATGACGCGCACGTCGAC
>CAZMKX010000423.1:0-4079 GCA_964566375.1 uncultured Myxococcales bacterium | reverse complement strand
CGTGCCGGGAACGCTCGCGGCGTGGGAGAAGGCCGGAGATCCGGTGCTCTGGAAGATCGTCGTTTCGCCGGAGAACGGCGCGCGCTTGGATCTCCAGCGACACGCGCGCGGCCTGGTTGGCGCGATGCAGCGCGACCTTGGGACGCAGATCGAGTGGGTCGCGGTCGAGCACGATCACAACAAGCACCCGCACCTTCACATCGCGATCCGCGGCATCCGCGACGACGGGAGCCGACTCGGGCTCCCGGGCGAGTATCTTCGGCACGGGATTCGCGGGCGAAGCGAGGAGCTGGCGACGCGCGAGCTTGGACCTCGCACATCGCGCGACCAGGTCCGCGCGCGCGAGGCCGGTGTTCGCGCGCGACACGTGGGCGCGCTCGACCGCGAGATCGAGCGGCAGGCCGGAGCCGATCGCCGCGTCGCATTCGGGCGGCAGCCGGCGGTCGGTAGCCCGAATCATCAGGTTTGGCGCCGGCTCGAGTTCCTCCAGGAGCTCGGGCTCGCGACTCGCGAGGGTTCGCGCTCCTGGCACGTTGCGCCCGACCTCCAGCCGGCACTTCGCACGATTCAGCGGACGCGCGACCTGCAGCGCGCGCTCGCCGACCCCGAGGTCTCGCTCACCGATGCGCGGCCGCAGGTGCGATGGACCGAGCTCGCGCTCGGCCGGGCGGTGACGGGGCGGATCGCCGGCGCGGTTCACGACGAAGCCTCGGACCGCGCGCATCTCCTCGTCGAGGGGACCGACGGTCTGCTTCATGTGATCCGGCAGACGCCGGCAATGGAGCGGCGGAGAGGGGAGGGCGGCCTTCGGACGGGAACCGTCGTCACCCTCGCGGCGCGCGAAGTCGAGCGGGAAGGCGGTCCGAGGGTCGCGCTGAACATCGAGGAGCACGGCCGGCTCGAGGAGCTGCGAGCTGCGGTCGAACCGACGACCGTCCTGGACCAGGAAGTCGTTAGGCTGGTCCAGTCGTCGGCGTCCACCCAAGCTTCCGAAGGGCCGCGCTCCCGATTCTCCGAGGCCTGGCGCGACGCTCGGCGGGAGCGGGTGGACCTCCTCGTGCGCGCCGGTGCGATCGAGGAGAATCTGCGCGAGCGAGAGTTGACCCGGGCTAAAGGACGGATCGGAATGGACGCGCGATCGCAGGGAAGGGAGTTGACGCCGCTCGCAGAAGTGCGCCGCCAGGCGGACAGACCCGTTCGCGATGCCTCCGAGGAGCCTGGCCAGAGGCTCCGAGGCGAGCTTCGTGCCTTGGCCGTGGACGAGCACGGTCGCCGGGTCGCTGTGCTCGAGACGGGTCGGCACCTCACCGCCATCCCGACGGATCAGGGCGACCTCGAACTCGGCCACCAGTACGAGGCCGAGTCGCGCCATGAGCGCGAGGGCGAGCGTCGTAGGGTGCTCGCTTGGCGGTTCGACGATCTCGAGCGGAGTCGCCAGGCAGATCGTGGTCATGAGCACTAGGCGTCTGTCAGCGACAGGGGATCAATGAAATGGAATGTCGAGAGCGCTTGGGGCGTAAGGAAGTGAATCGCCGAGTCGTCGTCGGATACTCACGCCGAGACTACGACTCAGCGGCCGAGGTAATGCCTACGACCTGTAGCTGGCTGGTCGGAGGGGATTGTGGAATTGCCGTTCGCTGAGCGTGCGAATGGTCGGGTGCCGCCGCTCCACACCGTGGGGCTGTTCGCCGGAATTGGCGGCATCGAGGTCGGACTTGAGCGTGCCGGCCACAAGGTGCAGGCGCTCTGCGAGATCGACGACGGAGGAGTGCAGGTACTTGAGAAGCACTTCCACGGCGTCTCCCTGCACCGAGACGTCACATCGCTTCGCTCGCTGCCGAGATCGGCGGATCTCTTGGCGGCAGGCTTCCCGTGCCAGGATCTCAGTCAAGCGGGTCGGACGGCGGGCATTCGAGGCTCGCAGTCTGGACTGGTGGGGCACGTCTTTCGCCTGCTTGAGAAGAAGAGGGTTCCCTGGGTCCTAATCGAGAACGTGCCCTTCATGCTCCAGCTCGCGCGCGGTCGCGCCCTGGGAGTGATCGTCGGGGAACTCGAACGGTTGGGATACCGTTGGGCCTACCGAGTCGTGGACTCAAGAGCGTTTGGTCTGCCGCAGCGGCGAGAGCGCGTCTTTCTCCTCGCGTCGCGTCGCGGAGACCCGCGCTCGGTGTTGTTGGTCGACGACGAAGGCAAGCCCGAAGTTCGGAAGCCATCGCGCCAGATTGCGTTCGGGTTCTACTGGACTGAAGGTACGCGAGGTCTCGGCGCGGCAGTAGACGCTGTGCCGACGTTGAAGGGTGGATCCGCTGTCGGGATCCCTTCACCGCCAGCAATAGCGTTGCCCTCGGGTCGCATCGTGACGCCCGATATCCGCGACGCGGAGCGCATGCAGGGCTTCGACGCAGACTGGACGATTGCAGCACGGGCGGTGCACCGTGGCGACGGTCATCGCTGGAAGCTCGTCGGCAATGCTGTCACCGTCGATGTCGCCGAATGGATCGGATTCAGACTGCGATCCCCGCAGCCTTATGACAGCTCCACGGACCAGCCGCTCTCGCCCAAATCACGGTGGCCACGAGCGGCCTGGAACGACGGACACGGCAGGTTCGTTGCGGACGTTTCATCGTGGCCGCGGTGCGTCGAGAGTAGACCGCTCCACCAGTTCCTGAAGTTCGAGCCGCGGGACCTCTCCGCACGCGCTGCATCAGGTTTCCTGCGGCGCTTCGTGGAGGAGGTTGTCCGGTCCCGCTTCCGGATCGCCAAACCTCGTCTGCTCGCGCGACTGGTCGTAGACGAACTTGAGCGCGCTCGGCAAGCGCTCGACCTTGGCAGAACGTACGAAGCACCCTCCCGCATAGTCGATGACGTACGGCAAGTCGCGGAGGCGATATCCAGGGAGGCTGAGCGCTGACCGTCTCCCTAAGAAAGGCAGCGATTAGGCGTCTTCGCAGCGGCATCGTCCCTAGTGAGGAGGTAGAGGCGCTGTCCGTTGGCTACGACCGCATTAGAGACCTCATCCTCGATCGTATCGTTCAGCTTGGCCAGGGACGACGAGTCGGACCTCTGCTCGTCCGTGGCGAATGGGGCACTGGTAAGTCCCATCTCATGTCATATGTCCGTGCTGCGTGTCGAAATCTCGACGTAGCCAGCTCGGTAGTCAGCGTCAATGCCAGAGGACATACACTCGGCCATCCGCAGCGCTCCTATCCGGTGCTCGCCGAGAACCTTGAGCTGGGGCGGCTGCCTCGTGGCCTCCAGAGCGTGCTGATCGCCAAGCTATCGGACGATGAGTGCAGAGAGCGCATTCTCCAGTTCTGTGAGTCCGAAGGATCTGGTGAGTTGGCGAGAGCGGTCCAGTGGCTTGCGCAGAGCGTCGGCGCGTATGCCATGCCTGTCGCTGAGCATCCTGCGTGGTCGACGGTTCTCGGGAGTGACATCGCCTGGTCCGACTACGCTTACAAGCGCGGCAAGGCCATCGCGCGGATCGCCGAGCTAGCACGCTTGTTCAAGACACTCGGATCTGCGGGGATCGTCCTGCTGTTCGATGAGGTCGAGACTATCGACCAATTGTGGAATGTCCGATCTCGGCGTCTCGCCTACTCGGTGCTTGGGGCTCTGTCGAGGATGGACAACGTGTGGTGCATATTTGCCGTGACCGCGCGTTTCGACCGTGCACTCGAAGGCGACCTGCGCGGGGCGCTCGACGACCCGGGGCTGTCGGAGGCGGCGCGTTGGTTCCTTGAGGAGTGGGAGAAGAAGCGGCTGGAGCTCATGGATCCGCCGCGAGTCGATGGCGAAGGTGCTCGACTGCTGGCGGAAAGAGTCGAACGGCTGTACGAGCTGGCGCACGGGTTCCGCCTTGCGGATCGCCGAGGAGTTCTCCGTTGCGTAGAGGAGTGGAGCGAGGACGCTGGCGGCAATCCCCGCACATTGATCCGTCGCGTAGTCGATTGCCTTGACCGGCGCCGTCCCATCCAGGCAGGCGCGAGCCGCTCGACAGCCGCCGGCCAATAGGCAGAGTGCGCCGAACCCGAACCTCGGCGCGCCGGTCTTCGAGGCGAGCTCGACGGGGCGGGTGC
>CAZMKX010000422.1:2188-4089 GCA_964566375.1 uncultured Myxococcales bacterium | reverse complement strand
GGAGGTCGCCATCATCGAGCCCTCCTGCTCACCCCGAGATCTTCGGCGCGCGCGCAGTACGGTCCGTGTCAGCGGTCACACGGGCTGGCGAGCCTGTCCGCTGCTCTCAGCCCGGCTCGTTCGTCAGAATCACGGTTCCCGACGCCGCGAACATCCCGCCCACGCCGTGCGCCACAGAAATGCGTACACCGGGAACCTGCGCCGGCGCGATGCCGCGGAGCTGCCGCACGCTCTCCTGAAGCGCGAACATCCCGTACATGCCCGTGTGCGTGTAGGAGAGGCCGCCGCCGTTGGTGTTGAGCGGAAGCGAGCCTCCGGGCCGCGTGTTCCCGTCCCAGATGAAGCGGCCGGCCTCGCCGCGCGGGACGAAGCCGAGATCCTCGAGGCCGTAGATCGGCAGGTGTGCGAACGCGTCGTAGATCATCAGGTGATCGACGTCACGCGGCGTGATGCCCGCCTCGGCGAAGGCCGCGCGACCCGCGACGCGGAAGGCGCGCGACGTCGTGAAGTCCTCCATCTGGCTGACCATCGGGGTCTCGACGCTCTCGCCCGTGCCGAGCACGTAGACCGGCTTCGTGTCGAAGTCCCGCGCACGCTCCGCGGAGACCAGGACGAGCGCGCCGCCGCCGTCGGTGACGAGGCAGCACTCGAGCAGGTGGAACGGCCAGGCGATCACGCGCGAGCCGAGAACGTCGTCGACCGTGATCGGGTCGCGGTGCATCGCGCGCGGGTTCCGCGACGCCCACTCGCGCTGGACCACGGCGACCATCGCGAGCTGCTCGTGCGTGAGGCCGAAGTCCTTCATGTAGCGGAGTGCGGGGATCGTGAAGAGCGTGGGCGGACCCATGACACCGTACGGTGATTCGAACTGGCCGGCCAGGCTGGACGGCGACGCGCCGAACGCCCCCGCGCCGACGCGCGATCGCCCGCTCTGGCCGTGCGTCACGAGCACCGTCTTGCAGAGACCGCTCCGGATCGCCGCGGCTGCGTGCCGCACGTGCAGCATGAACGAGCAGCCGCCGACGGCGGTGCCGTCGACCCAGCGCGGCGTGATGCCGAGGTAGTGCGCGATCCCCGTCGGCGACTCGCCCGCCGTCGCCACGCCGTCCACGTCGGACGGCCGCAGCCCGCAGTCGGCGAGCGCATTCTGCGCCGCATCGGCGTGGAGCTGGATCTGCGACGAGTCGGGGATCACGCCGAGCTCCGTGGTCTCCGCCGCTCCGACGATCGCGATCGAGTGGCGGTTCATTCGCGCTCCGCCGGGGGCTTGAACACCGGGAGCGAGATCTCGTCGTCGAGCGGCTCGAATGCCACCTCGAGCGGCATGTCGAGCACGAGCGCTTCCGGCGTCTGATCCACGCCGACCACGCTCGTCATCATGCGGGGACCTTCCTCCAGCGCGACGACCGCGATCGCGTACGGCGGCGTGAAGCCCGGCACCGGACGGTGGTGGATCACGTAGCTGTAGAGCGTCGCGCGCCCGCTGGCGCGGAAGACCTCGACGTCTCGACCCGCGCAGTGCGGGCAGAACGGTCGCGGCGGGAAGTAGGCGCGTGCGCAGGCGCGACAGCGCTGCAGTCGCAGCTCGCCCGCGCGCGTCCCGTCCCAGAAGAACCGGGTCTCGGGCGTGGGTACGGGCTTCGGGCGTCGCGGCTCGCGGGGTCTGGTCTCGCTCATGGGCCCGCTCAGAATTCGAAGTGCGCGCCGAGCGCGCCCGAATCGATCAACGCCTTGCGCTGCTCCACGTCGTGCGACGCGATCAACAGGATCGGTTCGCGCGCGGCCAGGTCGTGAAGGGTGCGGAACTGTGCGAGCACCGCGTGGCGATCCTCTCCGAGGAACACGTCGGTCACGAGCCGCGGCCGGTACCAGAGCTCGCGGATCTGGTCCATGTGCCAGGC
>CAZMKX010000422.1:0-2088 GCA_964566375.1 uncultured Myxococcales bacterium | reverse complement strand
GCGATCCTGAGGAAACGGCGCATCCAATCCTCCCCGAAGCTCGCGCGAGGATACGCTATGCGCCCAGCACCGTTGCAAGGTGGGCGTTCACGAGCCGCCCCGACGGGTCCAGCGCGCGCCTCAGCGCCTGGAACTCGGCGAAGCGCGGGTAGAGCGCCGCGAGCCGCGCAGCGTCGAGCGTGTGCAGCTTGCCCCAGTGCGGCCGGCCGTCGTATTTCCAGAAGATCGGCTCGACGGCGTCGAAGTACGGCCGGAAGTCCTGGTCCGCGAACTGGTGTACCGAGATCGAAAAGCCGGGTCGCTCCGCGAACATGGACAGCCAGACGTCGTCCGCGCGAACGTACCGGCACTCGATCGGGAAGCAGACCGGCAGGTCGCGCGAGCGGATCGCGCCCAGGATCTCCTGCAGACACTCCGGACCCGAATCGGCGGGCACCGTGTACTCCATCTCGTTGAAGCGCGTCGTGCGCGGGTGCGTGAGCACGCGGTACGAGGCGTCGGCATGCTCGGTCGTTCCCGAGTTGCGCAGGAATGCGTCGTAGAGCGGAGTGCCGAGTCCGGGAATCCAGCGCGTCGCGGCGAAGAGCCGCGCGAGGAGCGCGAGTCCGCCGGGATCGTCCTCGCCGACGCGGTAGGGCGAGGCGTCGGTCTCGTTCGTGGCGATCGTGAGCGCGACGTCGGCGTGGGGGAAGGCGTAGAACTCGTAGTAGCGGTTCTGGGTGCGGTCCCGCGGGAGGCTCGCGAGCACCTCGGACAGATCGCGCCAGGCGGTCTTCTCGACGAGTTTGAACGGCGCCCTGTTCTGCAGCCGGATGCGCGTGACGACGCCGAGCGCGCCGAGCGACGTGCGCGAGGCGTGAAACACTTCTGCGTTGCGCCGCGCGTCGCACTCGAGCAGCTCTCCGGTCGGCGTCGCGAGCGTCAGGCCGACGACGGCCGACGAGAGCGAGCCGAAGTCGATGCCGGTGCCGTGCGTGGACGTCGCGATCGCGCCGCCCAGCGTCTGGTAGTCGATGTCCGGCAGGTTGGGCATCGCCTGGCCGCGCAGCGCGAGCGCGGGCCCGAGCTGGCTGAGTCGCGTGCCCGCCCAGACGTCGGCTTGCAGGCTCGCGTCGTCGAACTCGGCGACCCCCGAGAGGCGATCGAGGAAGACCAGCGCGCCGTCGCTCGGTACGAGCGGACTGAACGAGTGGCCCGCGCCCGCGGGCCGGATTCCGGCGCCCGCGTCGGCGAGGAGCGCGAGCACGTCGGCCTCGGAGGCCGGACCGAGCCGCCGCGCGGGATGACAGAGCTGGAAGCCCGACCAGTTCCGCCAGGGCAGGGGGCCGCCGTCGAGCCAATCCGGTCGCGACTCGGCCGCGCGCGCGCGCGCGCCGGGCAGCGCGAGCGCGAGGCCCGTCGCGAGCGCGCCGCGCACGACCTCGCGCCGGGTGAAACCGTTCCGGCTCACGGCATTTTCGCCATGCTGCGAATCAGCGCGCGGAAATCGTCGAGCGAGCAGTTGCCGCAAGTTCCGAGCGGCGGCATTCCGCCGAGTCCCTCCACGGTGCTCACCAGCAGCGCGTCCATCCCCCTGGCGCGGCGCTCGCGCCAGTCGGCGTCTACACCGGTGAGCGGTGCGCCGATCCCGGGGCGCGCGTGACACGTCGCGCAGATCGTCTGGTAGGTGTGCGCGAGCTCGGGCGCGAGGGGCGCCGCCGCGGCCTCCGGTTCCGGCGCTGCACCGCACGCCCAGACCCAGAGCGCGAGCACCGCGGGGATCAGGCTGCGACGAGCATTGCGCATGTCGGCAGTATCCACCGCCGCGTCGGTCGCCGCGAGCGCTACTCGTGCCGCAGCGCCTCGATCGGATCGAGCCGCGCCGCCTGACGCGCGGGGAAGAAGCCGAAGATCACGCCAACCGCGGCCGAGAACGCGACCGCGAGCACCACGATGCCCGGCTGGAACACGAACGGAACGCCCATCGCGCGAACGCCCGCGAGCGCGAGCGCAAGGCCGAGCGCGAGGCCGACCAGGCCGCCGACCGACGACAAGACCACCGCCTCGATCAGGAACTGCGCGAGCACCTCTCGCTCGAGCGCTCCGATC
>CAZMKX010000421.1:0-4091 GCA_964566375.1 uncultured Myxococcales bacterium | reverse complement strand
CGGGCTACGGCGCCCAGTGTCTCGAGGAGGTCGCGAGCCGCTATCGCGACACGCGCGGGCGTGCGCTCGATCTCACGCGGATGCCCGTCCTGCCGCGGCTGCTCGGCTCGAGCGACTTCCTCGCCCGCCTCCTGCTCCGGCACCCGCACTGGAGCGAGGAGCTCGCGGGTGATCCGCCCGCCGCGCCCGACGACGCGCCGATCGAGCCGGACTGGACCGCGATCCGGATCGCGAAGTACAAGGGGCTCCTGCGCATCGCCGCGCGCGACGTCGCGGAGCGTCCGTTCGAGCAGAGCCTCCGCGAGCTCTCGGAGCTCGCGGATCGCTGCCTTCGGGCCGCGCTCGAAGCCGCCTCGCGCGAGACGGGCGCGGCGGCTCCGGCGCTCTTCGCGCTCGGGAAGCTCGGCGGCGCGGAGCTGAACTTCTCCTCCGACGTCGATCTGCTCTTCCTCTACGAATCCTCGAACGAGGCGCCCGATCACGAGCGCCACGAAGCGGTCGCGCGACTCGTTCAAACCTTCAAGAAACACCTCGAGGTTCCGAGCGAGGACGGCTTCGGCTACCGCGTCGACCTGGAGCTCCGGCCCGAAGGTCGCGGCGGCGTGATCGTGAACCCGGTCGATGCGGCACTCGGCTACTACGAGAGCTTCGGCGCCGATTGGGAGCGGCAGATGCTGATCCGACTGCGCCACGTCGCAGGGCCGCGGGAGACCGCGGCGGCCTTCGAGCGCGGAATCCGCCCGTTCGTCTGGCGGCGCTCCGTGGGCCCCGAAGCGATTCGCGGCGTTCGCGCGATGAAGCGCCGGATCGAGGACGAGCGCCTCGAGGCCGGCCGCGACCTCGAGGCCGACTTGAAGGAAGGTCCGGGCGGCATTCGCGACGTCGAGTTCCTGGTGCAGGCCTTCCAGATCTTCTTCGGGGGGCGACAGCCCAGCCTGCGCACGGGAAACGTGCTGGACGGGCTGGGAGCGCTGCGCGACCTGCGCCTGCTCGAGCCGCCGGTGACCGAGGGTCTGCGCGATGCGTACCTGTGGCTGCGGCGGGCGGAGCACTGCGTGCAGATGGTCGAGGAACGTCAGACCCAGACGTTCCCGCGCGAGGCACGCGCCCAGCTCGCGCTCGCGCGGCGCATGGGGTACGCCGAGTCCGAAGGCCGGCAGGCGCGCGCGGCGCTGCTCGACGACTGGACGCGGGTGCGCGCGGAAGTGCGCGCGCACTTCGAGAATCTGGTTCTGGAGAGTGCGAAAGCCGATGACCCTTGAAGCGAAGCTCGAAGCGGCGCTCGGCCCTTCGCCGCTGCGCGCACGGATCGCGAACGCCGCCTCGCCGCTGGTCGAGCGGCGCGGCAGCGATTCCGCCGCGCAGCGCATCGACGGCGCCGCCCTGGTCGGCCTCGCGCGCGCGATCGCGAGCAACGCCGAGTGGGGCCGCTACCTCGCGCACCGGCCCGAGCTCTTCGCCCGGATCGCGGCTGCAGGTCCCGACACGCTGCGAGCGCGTGCCGCCGAGATCGAGCAGGTGGCCCTGCCCGACCCCGCGGCCGGGCTCGAAGATTTCCTGGATGCGCTGCGGCTGCTGCGGCGCGACGAGATGCTCTTTGCGGGCGTGCTGCAGCTCGGCGGACTGGCCGGCTTCGACGGGATCTCGGATTTCCTGTCGAGGCTCGCCGAGGTCTGCATGCGGCGCGCGCTCGGAGCGGCCGAAGGCTCCACCGGCGCCGGTGCGTCGGTGCTCGCGGTGCTCGGGATGGGGAAGCTCGCGGGGCGCGAGTTCACCTACCACTCCGACCTGGACGTGATCTTCCTCTATCGCGACGACTTTCCCGACGTCGTCGTGCCTTCACGCGTCGCACAGCGCTTCATCAGCTACGTCTCGACGATGACGGGCGCAGGCTACGCGTACCAGGTCGACTCGCGGCTGCGGCCCTCGGGCCAGCAGGGCGCCCTGGTCACCACGCACGAGGCCTTCTCGCGCTACCAGACCGGCCAGGCGGCGACCTGGGAGCACCTCGCGCTCCTGCGCGCGCGGGCCGTGGCGGGAGACGTCGAACGCGCGCAGAAGGCCCTCGAGCAGACGCGCGAGACGATCGTGCGCGCCGCGCCGAACCCCTGGGACTACGTGCGCGACATGCGCGGGCGCGTGGTCGCGGAACGCGGCATCGAGGACGAGAAGAAGCTGGCGCTGAAGGCGGGCCGTGGCGGGATCATGGACGTCGAGTTCCTCGCCGCCGGCGCTCTGCTCGAGCGCGGCCTGCAGGTCGGCGGCGACGCGTTCCCCGCCGTGCCGGCGATGATCCGCGCGACGGTCTCCGGACCGCGCGTCGATGCGCTGCTCCAGGATTACGCCTTTCTGCGTCGGATCGAAGCGTGCGCTCGCTGGCTCGCGGGGCGCGCGGTCGAGACGCTCGCAATCCAGGCCGAGACCGGGGGGCTCGTCGCCGACCTCGTCTCGCCCGGAGAGTCCGCGGCCGGCCTGGCCGCTCGGGTCGGCGACGCGCGCGCGCGCGTCGCCGCCGCGTTCGAGGCCGTCGCCGCCGCCGCCTCGATCGACGCGGTCGGCGGCTAGCGGGCGAGCGCCATCGCTGCGCCGATCAGGCCACCGACGGTCAGCACCACGTTCGCGACGAAGCCCACGAGGAAGCCCATGCCGCGCTTCTCCGGGTCGGCGATGTAGCCCGTCACGTACATCACGCGGCCGACGATGAACAGCAGGCCGAGCCCCGCGCCCCAGGTCTCGCTCACGAACGTGCCGAACAGCCAGAGCGCGGGCAGGAACACGATCAGCTGCTCGAGCGTGTTCTGGTGCACGCGGAACGTCCGGTCGAAGATCTCGTGACCGCTGGTCGCGGGCGCCTTGATCCCGTACTTTCCGCGCGCCCGACCCACGAGGATCGAGATTCCCATGTATTCGAGCAGCGCGAGCGCGGTCACGATTGCGAGGTACGCCATTGGCCTTCTCCGGAGTCGGTCGACTCCAACGGGGCGATTCTAGACACAATCGGGGGTTCGCATGCGCGTTCTCGTGACCGGCGGCGCCGGATACGTGGGTGGATTCAGTGCTCGTCACCTGATGCTGGCCGGGCACGAGGTGAGCGTGCTCGACGATCTCTCGGTCGGCCACGCCGAGGCGGTCCCGGCCGGGACGCTGACGGTCTGCAGCATCGCCGACCGCGCGCGGGTCACCGAGCTGCTGCGCGCGAAGCGGATCGAGGCCGTCCTGCACTTCGCCGCGTTCTCGTCCGTGGCCGACTCCGTGCGCGAGCCCGCGGCCTACTGGCGCAACAACGTCGGCGGCACGCTCGCGCTCCTCGAGAGCCTGCGCGAGTGCGGCGTCGATCGGATCGTGTTCTCGAGCTCCGCTTCGGTCTACGGCGAGACGACCGAGATGCCGCTTCCGGAGACCGCTCGGCTCGCGCCGGAGAGCCCGTACGCGACCACGAAGTTCGCCGTCGAACGCATGCTCGGCGACTTCGCGCGCGCCTACGGACTGCGCTTCATGGCGCTGCGCTACTTCAATGCCGCCGGCGCCGCGGCGGATGGCTCGCACGGAGAGCACCACGATCCCGAGACGCACCTCGTGCCGATCCTGCTGCAGAAGCAGCTCGGTCTGCGCGAGCGCGTGACGGTCTTCGGCGACGACTTCCCGACTCCCGACGGCACTTGCGTGCGCGACTACGTCCACGTCGAGGACCTCGCCGACGCGCACGCGCGCGCGCTCGATTGGACGGCGAACGCGCCGGCCGGCGCGGGCGAGGCGCTGAACCTCGGCACCGGCACGGGGCACTCGGTGCTGGAAGTGATCCGCGCCGCCGAGCGTGCGACGGGCAAGCGGCTCGACTTCGAACGCGGCGCGCGGCGTCCGGGCGACACCGCGCGCCTGGTGGCGAGCGCCGCCAAGGCCGGGCGCGTGATCGGCTGGAAGCCGCGCGCCGATCTCGACGCGATCCTGGCCAGCGCCTGGGCCTGGCACCGCAGCCACCCCCGCGGCTACACGCGTGAGTGACGCGGCGCCCGCGCGGGTGGGCTGGATCGGCACGGGCGTGATGGGCGCCTCGATGTGCGGCCACCTGCTCGACGCCGGCCACCCCGTGC
>CAZMKX010000420.1:0-4091 GCA_964566375.1 uncultured Myxococcales bacterium | reverse complement strand
TCACCCGGCACGAAGAGCATCGCTCGATGGATCACGAGCGAAGCGTACCCGAAATGCGCGGAACGGGCGGCTACCGGCCGTTGCGGAAGTTGTCACCGACGATCAGGTCGCGGTCCGCGCGCATGACCATCGCGAGGGACGTCTTCTCGCTCGCCTTCACGACGAAGAGCTCGCCGACGATGTCGTCCGGAACGAGCAGCTTGTCCTCGGTCAGCGGATCGCGGACCTCGCGGCCGGCCCGGTAGGCCACCAGCCTGCGGCCCGGCACGACACCCGCCGCGGTTCCCTGATCGAGGATCACGAAGTCGCGATCGCCGACGCGCTGCCGGTACGGCTCGAGCGCCACGATCTCGCCCTTCACCGTCTGGCCGGCGTGCACCTCGGTGATCGCGTCCGGCTCCTCGACGAACGGAATCACGCGATCGCCGGGCTGGATCTCCGCCCACGATTCGGTGATGCGCACCCACGAGGTCTCCGGAAGGAGCTGCGTGATCTCGGCCTTGCCCAGCACCTGCACGAAGTAGCCGAGCAGCTCCTTCGTCTGGGGGTGGCGGAGCTCGCGGCGGACGCGGAAGACGGTGAACGCGTCGCCGACGTGGCCCTTGCCCTCGCCAACGCTCACGATGGTGCGCTGGCCCTGAACGCTCCAGTAGTTCTCTTCGTGGTTGCCCATCACCGCGCCGCTCGCCTTGAGGTCCTCGTCCGTGACGAAGCTGACACCCTGGAGTGTCGGAACCTCGACCTTCTGGTCGTCGGTGACCTCGGCGGCGTCGAGCGACGCGAACGGGTCACCTTCCTCGGGCGGCGTCATCCGTCGCGCCACCGGAGCCGGCTCGGGCGCGGGCGCTGCGGGAGTCTCGGGCTGCGCGCCCGCCGCGGCCGCGAGGCGAGCAGCCTCTTCCGGCGTGAGCTTGCGCATCATCCCTTCGGAGATCCAGATCAGCTCGCCCGGAAAGATCCGGTGGGGATTCGCGATCTCGGATTCGTTCTCCTTCCACACCGACGGCCAGATCCACGGCGTGCCGAGATAGGTCTGGGAGATCGCCCAGAGGGTGTCGCCCTTCTGGACCTTGTAGATCTGTCCCTTCTTGCCGTCGGGTGTCACACCCGTTCCCTGGCCCTGCGCGAAGCAGAGACCCGGAAAGACGCAAACGAGGGTCAGGACGACGAAGCGCAGCGAGGACATGGATTCCCCTTTCCACGACGCGCATCGGCAGTGCCGTGAAGCCCCTTGAGAGGGGAGTCGACCCGATCAGCCGGCCTGAAGCTCCTTCAGCAGCTTCTCGGCTTCCTCGCGCTCGGTGAAGGTCGAGACCTCGTCGAGCGCGCGCTTCAGCTCGACGATCGCGCGGTCGCGCTCGCCGTTCTTCTCGTAGGCGGAAGCCAGGTGATACCGGACCGTGCCGCGCAGCGGGTGGCCCTCCGGGTAGCCGTCGATCGACTCGCGGAAGAGCGCGATCGCCGCGGACGGGATGCCCTTCTTGTACATGATCCAGCCCAGGGTGTCGGCCACGCTCGGGTCGTTGGGCATCGCGTTCTTGGCGTCCTGGGCCAGCTGGAGCGCGCGGTCGAGATCGGCGGGCGTCGCGGCGGGCTGGTTCGCCAGAAGCCAGGCGAGGTTGTTCTTCGCGGCCGGCTGATCCTGATCGAGCTGCAGAACGGTCTCGTAGTTCTCCTGGGCCTCCTTCGTCAGGCCCGCCGACTCGCAGAGCGAGGCCAGCTCGAGGGCGATCTGCGCGTTCTGCGGGTCGAGCTCACGCGCTTTCTTGTACGTTGCGATCGCCTCGTCGAGGTCCTTGCCCGTCCGCTGCCACAGCGTGCGATACAGCTTGGCGAGGGTGAGCGTCGACTCGACGCGCTTCGGGTCCTTCTCGATCGCGAGCTTCAGGTCGGATTCGGCGAGCGCGACCGACTCGGGCTTGTCGCCCCCCGGTGACGACAGCCTCACCTTCGCCCGCATCTCGTAGAGCGCCGCGTTGTCCGGCTGCGCACTGATGAAGGCGTCGATCTTCGCGAGCGCCGCCTCCGGCTGCCGCTCGTCGAGGTCGGCCTGCACCATCTCCGCCATCACCGCCGGGTCCGACGGGTTCTCGGCGTGCAGCTTCTCGAGGATCGGCGCTGCGGCCTTCGCGTCGCGGGTGCGGCGGTAGAGCTGCGCCACCTTCAGGCGCATCTGCGGAGGCATGCTGTCGGTGACTTCGATCGGCCGGAGCGCCTCGCGGGCTTCGTTGATGCGCTTGAGCCGGGCGAGCGCCTCGACCAGGATCAGTCGGATGCGCACGTCCTTCGGGTTCTGGGCGAGGACGAGCTTCGCCTCGCGCGCGGCACTCTCGTCCTCGCCGGCGCCGAGATAGAGAGCCGAGAGCTGGCTGCGTGCCGGCGTGTACTGCGCGTCCACCTGCAGCGCCTGCAGGAACTCGCTCCGGGCGAGGTCGGTCTGCTTCTGCGCGAGGTACGCGGTCCCGAGCAGCACGTGCGCCGCCGCGTTCGGCTGCTGGTCGATCACGCGACGGAGGCTCGTTGCGGCTTCGGAGTACTTCTTGTCGAGCAGGTAGAACTTCCCCTCCGTGAAGAGGCCGAGCAGGCTCTTCGGATTGTCCTTCAGGACCTCCTGCACGATCGCCCACGACTCCGGCGTCGGCGTCGCGTCCTCCCCGTTGCTGTCGACGATCAGCTCGGCGCGGCGCAGCCGCGCAGCTTCGTCCTTCGGATCGATCGCGAGCGCGCGATCGACGTCCGCGAGCGCCTTGTCGACGCTGCCGATCCGCCGGTGGAAGTCCGCGAGCACGAGCAGCGGCTCGGCGGAGTCGGGCTGGCTCGCGACGCTCTCCTCGAGCATCGCTTCGGCCTGCTCGCTCTTGCCCGTCGCATAGTAGAAGCGCGCGAGCGTGAGCAAGACGTTCGAATCGCCCGGCGTGTCCGTGCGCGCCTGCAGGAGCACTTCCTCGGCCTTTTCGTTCAGACCCTGGTTCATGTAGAAATTGGTCAGGAAGAGCCGGGCCTGCGTGCGCTCCTCGGTGCTCTCCGCAGCGGTGATCGCTGCATTCAGCTCCACGAGCGCCTCGTCGTTCTTCGACACGATCGCCAGGAAACGCGCGAGCGAGAGGTGATTCGCCGCCGAAGGCTTCACCTCCACGAGCTTGCGCAGTGCCTCCTCGGCGCCAGCGATGTCACCCTTCCGTCCAAGCGCTTGCGCGCGCAGCGCGAGCGAGCTCTGGTGCTGGGGGTCGATGGCGAGCGCGGCGTCGACGTCCTCGAGCAGGCCGTCGATGTCGCCCTTCGTCGACTTCAATCCGCCGCGCAGGAGCAGCGCGTCGACGTTCTTCGGGTCCTTCTCGAGCACCGCGGAGACCTGCTCGAGCGCGGCGTCGTAGTCGCGCGCGGCGAAGAGGACCTGCGCGAGCTTCATGCGCCATTCCAGATTCTCGGGCGCGAGTCGGGACGCTTCGCGGTACTGCCAGAGCGCCTCGCCGTACTGCTGCATGGCCCAGAGGGTCTCGGCCATCTTGTAGTGCGCATCCGCGTCGTTGGGCGCGAGCTGGAGCAGGTTCATGTAGGCGATCTTCGCCTCGCTCCATTCCTTCTTCTCGAAGAACTCGTTCGCCGCTTTGCGCTGCTCCGCGACGCGCGCCTCCTGCGACGTGCAGCCGACCGCCACAGCGAGCAGCAGGAAGGACAGAATGGCGGCGACTCGCATCTTCGGAGACCTCCTGGACGGATTTCGGCCCCGAAGAGCTAGCACACGAGGTCGCCCCGATTCAGGTCCGCTCGGCGGCGTCCGTGTCCTCGGTCGGGATCAGGTAGCGCTTGCCTTCCTGCTCGAGCCAGCCCTCGTCCTTCAGCTCCTTCACGACGCGCGTGATGGTCTCGCGGCTGGTGCCGACGAGGTCGGCGAGCTGCTGGTGCGTGATCGGCGAGGTCGCCATGCGGTCGGTGCGGTTGGCGAGCTTCTCCTTGGCCAGGCGCGCGAGCAGGCGGCGCGCGCGGCTCTCGACGCGCTCGAAGGAGAGCCCCCGAATCTGCTCGTCCGTCTCGCGCAGGCGGCGCGCGAGCTCGCGAATGAGCTCGAGTGTCAGCTCGTGGTTCTGCTT